>NZ_JNUP01000029.1 GCF_000758165.1 Spirochaeta lutea
GTTGATTTCTTTTCCTCAGGGTACTTAGATGGTTCACTTCCCCTGGTTTCGCTCTGACAACCTATGAATTCAGTTGCCAGTGACAGAACATAACTCCTGCCGGGTTACCCCATTCGGTCATCTGCGGATCTTAGGATGTGTGCTCCTCCCCGCAGCTTTTCGCAGCTTACCACGACCTTCTTCGCCGGATAGTCCCAAGGCATCCACCGTAAACTCTTATTCGCTTGACCATATTTACCGCTGGTGTCATTCCTAACCCCAGCCGCTCATACAGTACTACTATCGTCTTTCTTCTAAAACGCGCAGGTTTTCTTTCTTACCTTTGCTTGCTTTCCATTCTCTTAACTGTTAAAGATCAAACCGGTTTTCGGACCGGGGGCAATAGAATCACCCTTAAAAAGGCCGCAGACACACCACACCCCAGATGTAAGGCCACAGACGTATTCACTGTAGTGGAATATGGCGTGCGCGCGGCAGACAAATGTCTGTGCGCTATTGCGGCGACTGGATGGGACTATACAAGAAAGGCCGGTATGGGTCAAGGGAAATCATTATTAGCGTGCACCCCCGTGGAAGGCTCCTATGGGCGGCCCTTACGCGGCGTAGTTTACAGCCTTCCTCCCCTGTCCACAGTCTGGCCCCATAGGGTGACAATCCCCGGATATCGTCTATGCCTCGTTCTCAAGGTATTCAAGAGCATAGCCGAAGGGACCGCGGAGGTCGATTTGAACCGGTCGTTTAGGCTCAACCAGCTGGTAGGCAGCGTACCAGTAACAGGTAAGATGCTCCCGGGGAACAGTACTTTCCAGGCTATGGAGGGTCACCGATTCATGAAACCCCTCCGATCCGGACAAGGCCAGCACCTCACACTCCCGCCCGACCGCAAGAATACGTTCCGGATCAAGGTTCATAAATACCCGCAGTACATGCACCATGGCCATGGCTGAGTCAAAGGAAAAGCCGTGATGCAGGCGGAAGGACTGACGCATACGCTGAGACCGGTAATCGATAATGGCCTCCAGGTCCGTGGTAGATTTATCGGCTTCCCCGGAGGGGCGTCCGAACACCTGGTGGGAAGCACCGATCTGCCGACGTAACCCGCTTCGCTGTTTTAGGGTTTGAAGCATCCGGTGTGACCTGGAATAGAACCAGCACTGTTCATATTCCTCTGCAAGGTCAAGGCCGATTCCATCATTGGGATACAGGGCCCAGGCGAGTTCGAACCATAGGGCCGACTCATGGTGGTTTCCACGGTGGGCGTGAAGGCAGGCGAGTCCGAGCATGGCCTCTAAGCTCGCGGCATCCATACTCAGGGCAATCAGGTAATGAAGTTCAGCCATTCGGTGATCCGAGAGCAGACCGTAGACCCTGGCAAGCTCAAGATGGGCGGTAAAATGCTCAGGCTCTAGGGTAATGCACTGTTCCAGGGTTTGTCGTGCGTCGAAAATACGCTGTTCCCGAAGAAAACAGGAACCCAACAGGGTCAAGGCTTCCACATTACCGGGATCTTCGTGGAGCAAATCCTCTATTACGGCCTCAGCCGCAGGAAAATCACGCCGATGAAAATAATCCTGAGCCAGTGCAACTGAAACCTTCACGAGATCCTCCTTCTGTACTAAATATAACAGGGTGTATCGGCTAATTCAGGAAAGGACCTCACCGGAGTACCGATATACTACAAAAAGCCTCAAGATCCCGAGCTGCAGACTCTGGCAGCCTTGGCGTCGGGCTACCAGTTGCCCGAACGATACCACTGGAGGTGTCCACTTCCCAGGGAAGGCGCCCTGCAGGCTCGGAGCTACCTTTTACGATACAACCGCTCATGCTGGGATTTACGAAGGCGCCCTGCAGGCTCGGAGCTACCAGTGCGTAGGCTCCACGCTCAGCCCCGCAAGAGTATGCCTCCTGCCAGCCCCCAAAATGCCTACGCTTTGCCTGCCCGGAGCTACCAGTGCATAGTCCCCACGCTCAGCCCTCAAGAGAGGGTGCCTTTCCGTGGCCTACAGAACTGTAGTGCGCAAAAGGTTGTAAACTACGCCAGAGATAGCGGAACCGTCCGATTTTTTATCCACGGGTTGTGTTGCCAAGGCGAGAAGTTACAACCGTTTGCACACTATCCAACCTTTTGCGTAGCATCAAAAAAAAGCGCCGGGCTGGTAACCCGGCGCAATGATTAAACAATGGACACTCTTGCAGTACGGAGAATTAGGGCATTCAGCCGTTCAGCAGATTCTCAATGGTGGAAATCTCGATGAATGAGGCGCCGGTGGAGGGACCGAAGTTTCCAGCCAAAATCAGAACGGTGTCTTCGGCGTTCAGCTGTTCCTCCTTCACCAGGTGATTCAGGGACCGGGCAACAAAGTCATCGTGACCGCTGGCGTCAACGGTCATGAGATTAGCATGAACGCCATAGGTCAGGGCCAGGCGCCGCATTACCTGTTCGTTGTAGCATTCCACAAAAATAGGGATGTTTCCCCGGAAGGCGGAGAGGTAGCGGGCGGTCCGGCCAGTGGAGGTGTCGATTACGATCCCTTTAAGGGGAAGACGGTTCTCAGCGCTGACCGCAGCTTCGGCCAGAAAGGCGGGAATGGCTTTGCTGGAGGGGTGTACCGTCAGGTCAACCATGGCAGGGGTTTGTTCCTCGGTGTAGCGGGCGACCCGGGCCATGGTTTTTACCGCCTCTACCGGATAATCACCGTAGGCGGTTTCCCCGGACAACATGAGACAGTCCGTTCCGTCGTATACCGCATTAGCGATGTCGCTTACCTCAGCACGGGTGGGCCGGGGTTTCTTGATCATGGTGTGGAGCATTTGGGTGGCGGTAATAACCGGTTTGCATTTTTCCCGGCATTTGCGGATGATCATCTTTTGGATTGCAGGAATCTTTTCTGCGGGGATTTCAATGCCCAGGTCGCCCCGGGCAACCATAACCCCGTACACATGATCCAGAATCTCATCAATATTATCGACACCTTCCTGGTTCTCGATCTTTGCAATAATCTGGCACTCCGAATTTGACTCATCCAAGATCTTTTGAATGGCCAGAACGTCCTCTTTATTCCGGACAAAGGAGTGGGCGATGAAATCGATCTCGTGCTGAATAGCGAATTTAATGTAATCGTAATCCTTCTGACTGATAGCAGGAAGGCTGATGTGGACTCCGGGAGTGTTAACCGATTTTTTAGAACCGATCTCGCCGTCGTTTTCCACCCGGCAGATGAGGTACTCATCGTCTTTCTCGATCACCGTAAGTCCCACATCGCCATCGTCGATGAGCAGGGTTTTTCCAACCGGCACATCCCGGACGAAGCCTTCGTAGCTGAGGTAGATTACCTCTTTTGTAGATAGGCCGTTGGGATCACCCTTTACCTTGATGATATCGCCGGTTTGCACGAAGATATCCTCGTCCTTCTTCTTCATGGTACGTACTTCCGGGCCTTTGGTGTCCAGGACCAAGGGAATCTTGTTGGAAACCTTTCGTACGTTATCTACTACCCGAAGGGTATCTTCGGCGGTCTGGTGGGCCGTATTGAGCCTGACTGCTGTCATACCCTCGTTGTAGAGGGTGCGGATAAAATCGGGGTCACACTTCAGGTCAGATATGGTAGCCAATATCTTTGTTTGCTTTTGCACAGTATTCTCCAAATTGTTAGGGATTGGGTTTGTTTTGGATGGAAGTATAGAAGAAAGGACCTATGTGGTCAATCAACGCCAAGCGAGGCCGGTCTCTCCGGCGACCCGACGTGGCAGGAAGTAGTATTAGTCCGGCGCATGACTCATTCGATCCAGCGCTATGAAGGAACAGCAGGCATTTTGGGTTTAGGGTGATTCAAATGCCCGGGCAACAATCATCTGCAGTTTTTACCACCAGATGTACCCCTCTACCCGGAGCTGGCAGATCCGCCGATCGTTATAAGGCCCGGCGAAACAATCGCCCATTTACCAAGGCCACCATGATTCCGAGGAAACCAAGTCCGCCTCCCAGGAATAGAGCCAGATCCCCAGCCATACCGGCAAAGGTTTGCAGAGAAAACGCCTCCCCAGCCCGGACGATTAGCCCCAGGGTAAAGGTGATACCGCCAATCCAGAACAGAACCATGCCTAAAATCCGGCGGCGTTTAGAGCGTTTTTCAAAATCATCCTGGGTAAATGTAACCCAACGGAAGGCCTGGCGTTTATCCATGGAGAAATGGGCTGAGATAATTTGGGAAATCTGCAGCTCATCAATTCCACTGCGGAGGAGGGTAATGATTTCTCTTCTGGCTTTGCGATACTGTTCTACCTGTTTCATCAATTACATAATACAAATTCAGAGGGCAAAAGTCAAAGGATTTCCTTCATATACCCATCTTTCTTAATATCTCTATTACCATGGTGGATACCTCTAGCAACCTCTTGTTGCTGTAGATGCACTGAATTCAATCCATGAACGTCCGAATCACATCGAAGCTCCACCATAGGCTTCAATCCGGAGAGATCAACAGTATGAGATAGGTGCTCTGGACTGATCGGGGGTATGTCAATTTCCAGGCTCGGACCCGCTCCCATCGACCCGATGGGAGCAGGGATCCAGTATCATTCTAAGGCTAAGATTTGTTGATAGTATCTGCCCTCTTTCGTTGTAAGAACGTAAAGGATAGATACAGAACTATGCCGCCAAGACCCTGCTCGACTATATGATAAAGGGTGTTCAGAACCTCATATGAAACCGAACTGCCTTGGGCCGCGGCAATGGCCAGTCCATGGGGAAAAACCCAAAGAATCCCGATAATCACCCCGGTCTCAATCCCTGCAATAATCCCCCTGCGGTGTTGCTGCAACAGGAGAAACAGATAGACCATGAAACCGGCCAACACAACATACGATATTAGCATGAGAAGCAATCCCTCATGATGGGCCTCGGCCTCAACCGAGATGAGGGGCAGGATGAGGTTATGCCATAATCCGCCGATCACCCACATACTGAATCCCGTAATACAACTGATTACACCATATTTAAGTCCTCGTATGATCATAATCACCCTCCTAAAAATTTTAGTTAAGGGTACCCGGAATACAAACTGGCTACTTGTACATTTCAGCTATTCTCTAGTGTGGGAGGGATTTATTCCGAAACAGTGCTTAAACACCTTGCTGAAATGGGGTTGATCGGCGAATCCGCCGGAGAATGAGGCCTCGGTCAGAGATCTATTCCCATGCATGGAGGCAATGGAGTCTCGCAGTTTAATATGGCGAGCATATTCCCGGTATGTACAGCCAACCTCCTCCTTGAAGAGATGAGAGAACCGGCTTGGTGAGATATGGACGTATTCGGCAATTTTCGCCAAGGAGAGAGGCGGCGAGCCTGCTCGGGCGACAATATCCATAGCTTTGCGTATTCGTGGATCTAACTCGGGGTGAGCAAAAGTTCCTTTTCCGGATTGATTCAGAAGACTGAGCAGAATTCCCTGAACCGCTGCCTGGTCCTTGTGCTGGGAATTCTGCCAACTCCGAATGTGTGCGACGGTTTGAGCGAGAGTTGTTCTATCCAACGGAGCAAAACCTTGATGAGCAGCCTGCAGTCTCAACCCGATAACCGAATAGGGATCGATATGAATGAAGACCGTATAGTCTCGGGTTGTGGTTTGGATCCTGAACTCGGTTCTCCCAGGTATATACACCGCCTCGTAGTTCTTCTGGTTACTGTTTCGCGGGGTTATGGAAAATTCACCTTCTAGGGCCAAGATAACACTAATATACTGGTGCTTGTGAATCTTCGCATCAATGTTTTTCCCGAGGAAAATTCCTCCAGCATGACAGAATCCCAGAATCATGGTTTTAGTACCCATATCGAAATCAGACTACCCCAGGAGAGTGATTTTTGTAAGCACCGGGAGTGCGCAATAATTTTGACTATGTATTAATTGGCAATAGGAGTGCAAAAGCTGCCCATCAAGTACCCTGGGATCGATCTTCTCTTTCCCCCGGGTATGATTTTTTGTATCTTACTAGGGAATATGAAACGTCAAACCCGCTTACCCCTGTTCCCCCTGGGACTGGTTCTGCTGCCGACCATGAAACTTCCCCTGCACATCTTTGAGGAACGCTACCGTGAACTGGTAAACACCTGTATCCGGGAAAACCGCGAGTTCGGTATCGTGTATTACAACGGATCCACCCTGCGGAAATCCGGTTCCAGTGCCTCTATAGAACAAATAATACAAACCTATGATGATGGCCGCATTGATATACTGACCCAGGGAAGAAAGCGATTTCATATCGATCGGCTCTTCGAGGATAAACCATATATAGAAGCCGAGGTAACCTACTATCAAGATGAACCGGACCTGTATAACCGCCCCCTGGACGAACTGGTAACCGAGGCATTGGACCGCATTAAAAAGATTACCGAGCTATCCGGCAAGAGCTTCAGCCCCGAAGATTTTATCGGTATTCCTGCCAAGGACCTCAGTTTCCTGCTCTCTGCCACGGATGTACTGAGTATTGAGGAAAAACAGGAGAACCTTGAATCGGTATCGGTACGCTGCCGTTTTGAACGTATTATAACCGCTGCCGAACGTCACATCGAACGGATAGAGAGCACCCAGCGGATTCAAAAGATGCTGGGGGAGGATGATGATATTTCCCACATGTTCAACTAATACTCATTATTCCAATATATCGACCGATAGTGTATACATAGGTGTAGAATCACAGAAAGGCGGCAGCGGTCAATGCTAGGACGAAGCAAAATTAAACGGCTTCAGAAAGAAATGGAAGAACTCACCAATTCGTATGAGAAGCAGATTTTTGATCTTAAGCAGCTCATAGAGATTTCTAAGAGCCTGAACTCTACTCTGGATTTCAACGCCTTGATTCAATCGATTCTCTACATCTGTATGGGACAGTTAAAGGTACTGAAAGCGGGCATCTTTGTCCGCAAGGACATCGCCCGGCAACACCTGGTGCTGCACCGCAACCAGGTAGGGTTCGACATTGACCACTCCATTTCCTACATGGTGCCCGAAGACCACCCCCTGCTCCACTATTTCCAGGATCATTTTGAGTGTCATACCCTGCCGGAGCTTGAGGCTGCGGTGCCGGAAATACGATCCCTAGAGGCTCTTACCCAGCTGGAACCCTGTCTGATCATTCCCCTGCGTGCCAAGAACATCGTAAACGGTATACTGGTTCTGGGAGATCCCATTACCGAGACCCTTTTTTCCCCGGAGGAACGGGATTACGCCCTGAATATTTCCATCCTGGCTGGGATTGCGGTTCACAACGCATTTCTGTACGAGGTAACCACCACCGACATGATGACCCGGCTCCGGTTGCGACACTACTTCCTGGATGTCCTCAGCACCAGCATGGCCGACGCTCGACGGAAGAAGCATACCCTCAGTCTGGTGATGATTGACATCGATAATTTTAAGCGACTGAACGACACCCACGGCCACATCTACGGCGACCAGGTGATTAAACGGGTCGCGGAGTTGATGCTGGACAATATCCGGCAGACCGATTTAGCAGCCCGCTACGGCGGGGAAGAGTTTGTTCTGGTTCTCCACGACGCCGACACCGACACCGCATCGGCGATTGCCGAGCGGATTAGGATTGCCATAGAGGAATCAGAGGTGGAATACGAGGGTACGATTCTCAGCGTTACCGTGAGTATGGGAATTGCCCAGTTCAACGCCCGGCTGGATACCTCGCCCCGGGCCTTTATCGACCGGGCGGATAAGGCACTGTACCAGGCGAAGGAGGGAGGCAAGAATCAGATACGGGTTGCAGCCCCTCCGGTAACCTCGGTGTAACCATTTTCGGGAACCGCCCCGGGGTTCCCCCGGGCTGGAGTGGCCTTTCACGGGGAGCTACTCCTCGGGGCAGGGCTATGAGCTGCCTCCCCGGACCTGGGTAGACCCAGCCCGCAACCTGGCGCGGACATTCGAATCACCCTCAATGAACAACTACCCCAACCCAAACCTAGATTTACTTTTTAGCGGGATTTTCGTAGAGTATACCCATGATTATTCAGAATGATTTAAAGGATTTGCGCGCCCAGTTGGAGCGGTCCATGATGCCCCACGAGATTGACATGGCTATGGAGCTCATCGCCAAGATCCGGGACCTGAAGAAGCAGATGAATGTGGTGGTCTTGGGGCATAACTATATGACACCGGATGTGTTCTACGGGGTGTCCGATTTTATCGGGGACAGCCTGGGACTTGCCCGGAAGGCCGCGGAAACCGAAGCCGATATAATTCTTTTTAACGGGGTTCATTTTATGGCCGAAACAGCCAAGGTTCTGAATCCCCACAAGACCGTACTGATCGCCGATCCCGATGCAGGGTGCAGCCTGGCGGAGAGTATCACCGCCGAGGATGTCCGGGGGTTGAAGGCACAGTATCCCGGAGCGCCGGTGGTGACCTATGTGAACTGTACCGCCGCGGTGAAGGCCGAGACGGACATTTGCTGCACCAGCGCCAACGCCCTGAAGGTGGTGGAGAGCCTGGATAGTGATGAGATAATCTTTCTGCCCGACGCCTACCTGGCTAAAAATGTTGCCCAAAAGACCAATAAAAAGATTATTTCCTGGGAACGGGGTAAGTGCATGGTCCACGAACAGTTTACCCCCCGGGATATCCAAGCTGCCAGACGGCAGTACGGAGATCTGTTGGTGGTAAGCCATCCCGAGTGCGATACCCCGGTAACGGCGGAGAGCGATTTTGCCGGTTCTACCAGCCAGATGGAGGATGTGATCCGGGATAGCTCTCGAAAAAATGTTATGCTGATTACTGAGTGCAGTATGGCTGATAATCTACGGGCGGTATTCCCCGAAAAGAACTTTGTTTCCACCTGCCAGACCTGCCCGCATATGAAGAAGATCACCCTGCCCAAGGTGTATGAGGCCCTGTTGAATATGCAATATGAGGTGACTGTGCCGGATGATATTATCGCCCGGGCCCGGAAGGCCGTGGAACGGATGATTGCCATAGGATAGCAGAAGACGGCTGCCGGGCGGGGTATTCCCTGCCCGCCCACTCCCTGGGTAATTGTGTACCTCGGGGAACCCATTCCAAGTGCGCAACCGGTTGTACCATTCGGTGCTGATGTCCCTACCCGGGGCGTGGTGTCTGAATGGGTAGCCTATACCTGGCACCCGTTCTATTCTTTTGCCCATCATCCATGGGTTTCGCCACTGAACCCACGCCGAACCGGTTTTATACTTCTTCCTGAATAAACACGAGAGAACCCTCCCTTCCCGGCTGAAGCCCCTGTAGAAGCTCGGCTTTGAGGCGGCTTAGGGCATCTGTCCGGGGGCCGGCGGGGATAGAATTGTCTGCTACCCTGCTTCGAGGCCGAGGCCCCCCTGTCCGGGAGCTATCCTGGCCAGTGGTTCCAGGCCGGTTTTGGTTGCCGGAGGTACAGGCCAGTGAGCTTGGGCAGCTCTGTTCGGGTTGATGGGTTGGATGAGTCTGCTGCCCCGGGAGGCTTCGGACTTCAAGAGGCTGGTAGCCGGTCTCCCGGAAGGCGAGGATAAGGTCGAGGATCTCCGGCAGCCCTTGGGGTACTGGCGCAATAGGAGCATCCCGGGTCTCTGATAGACATGGCGCAATACGAGCATCCCGGGTCCCGCCGGGCCGGGTGGGGGTATGCGTGGTTTGGGGAATGGCCGGTTCGGTGCCGGAATCGCCTGCCTGCTGCAAATACCACCGGGCGAAGAGACCCCGGGCCTGTTTTGCCCGGGCGCTTATCTTTCTGCCTCCGGCCTGAAGAAAATCAATCTGTAATAGAGGAACAGACAGCCCCTGGGGATTTATCAGGGAGTGGAACTCCTGGCTCGCCAGGGAGATAACCAGGGGGCTTCGGGTCTGCACTACCAGATCGTTAAGGTGTTGGGTAATCCGGGGCTGCCAGAAGCTGCGCAGGCTCTGGGATTGCTTCTCCAGGGAACTTCCCGGGGGAGGAGGAAGGGTCAGGTCTAACCGGTAGGGTAGAATCCTATCCGTGGGACCGAGGTATCCGTAGAGGGCTGAGAGGATCCCCAGGTTCTGACTCGCGAGACGGGCAGCCCCGGGGGAGAGGGTCGGCAAATCCAGGGTTTTAAAGGCTTCTCCGGCGTAGAGGGTCCAGGCGGGAAGGGGTTGCTCTTGGGCAAGGTTGGCCCTGACCGTTTCCGCCAGGCTTTGGGAAATATGGAAGTACTCCATTAGGGCGCCGGGGGAAAGCGAGGCAAGGGAGGTGCGGAGGGCATGGGAATCACCCTGAAAAAACGGGGGCTTGCCCTGGAGAGTTGCCCAGGGACTATCGGGCCGAGAGGTTAGGTGTGAAGCCTGGACCGGGCTCCGGAGGGTTTTACTGGGTGAGAGGATGATAATGGGGCTGGGCATGGATCAGTATTGGGGGTTATCGATTCCGGCGAAGGTCCAGTACTCCGAAGAATACCAGCCAAGGTGGCCCTGGTTATCCGGGATGTGGTAGAAGGTTGTTTTTTTGAGGTTCTCCTGGCGGTACTCCACCGAGAGGACGGGATACCCCCAGCCGGGGGTGAAGTTTTCTTGGAGGTATTCAATGCGTCCCTTCAGGGCCTTGCCCTGTTCTCCGGGGTTTAGGTCGTCTTTTAAATACACGTAAAATACTGCTGCCATGGTGCTGCTCCTTATCGAATGGGGTTATGCGTTTTCGGCTTGTTCCTGGTAGAGGGGATGAATGCTGCGGCGGTAGGTTTCGTACTGCTGCCCAGCGTGGTAGCTCGAACGAACCAGGGGAGCTGCTTCGCAGGCAGCAAACCCCTTTTCAAGGGCGCGTTCCTTGAGCTCGGTGAATTCCTCGGGGGTCCAGTAGCGCTGGACCGGCAGGTGGTTCCGGCTGGGTTGGAGATACTGGCCGAGGTTGAGCATGGAAACGCCGACGGCCAGCAGATCGTCCATGGATTCCAGAATCTCCTCCCGGGTTTCACCCAAGCCGAGCATCATACTGGATTTGGTGGTGCCCTGGGGGTCCAGGTCCTTTGCGAGACGAAGGAACTCCAGTGAACGGTCGTAGTCGGACCGGGACCGTACCGAGGGGGTCAGGCGGCGGACGGTTTCGATGTTATGGCTAGTTATCTCGGGTTTGCTTTCCAGGAGGATTTGAATGCTTTCCCGTCGGCCCATGAGATCCGAGGACAGGACCTCCACCGAACACTCCGGCGCCTGGTGGCGGATGGCACGGACGGTGTTGGCCATCATGAGGGCACCCCCGTCTTTGAGATCATCCCGGTTAACCATGGTAATAACCACGTGTTTCAGGCCCATCTGAGCCACCGATTGGGCAACCCGCTTCGGTTCGCCCAGGTCGACCCCCGAGGGAAGTCCGGTTTTTACGGCGCAAAAGCGGCAGCGCCGGGTACAGGTATCCCCGAGTATCATGAAGGTCGCGGTTTTATGGGTGCCCCAGCATTCATGGATGTTCGGGCACCGGGCCTCCTCACAAACGGTGTGAAGCCGCTCTTCCTTCATTAGTTTTTTTACTTCTTTATAGCTTCCCGTGGTGTTTAGCTGAACTTTGAGCCAGTCGGGTTTACGGGTTACTTCCATGGGTTGTCCTCCTTCAGGGAACTCTAGGCATACTAAGATACATCCTTTAGCGTCCCGGGGACAACCCGGCCGTTTATCGGGGGCTTGATCGCCGGGCTGGAAGCGGCTGGGGGCAGAAGTTCTTGGTACATCAGGCATAGACTTCCCGGGACGGTGATTTGCACCACCCGGGGGTTTCGTGTATAGTGTACTCCTTTGGTAAGAAATCTAACGGCGATGCCGGCTGTATAAGATTCTTAGAGTGCAAACGCTTGTAACGTATGTTAACCATAGCGGTACAATCCGGATTTTGAACCCAAGGGGGGTGTCGCCGGGATGAACCGTTACAACCTTTTGCGCACTTGGTAAGGGATTATTGCTTCGGCTGCTCTGGAGAAAACATGGAACATGGTTCTGCCGGCCGGGTGTATCGGAAAATTCTGGCTATTAGGCATCTGAGCGATACAACCTTCGTGCTGCGGTTTGAGAGGTTAGGTCTGGATTTTGAGCCGGGTCAGTACCTCAGCGTAGGATTGAAGAACGACATCAATATGCGGGAATACTCAGTATACAGCCCCATTGCTGCGGACTACCTGGAGATACTTGTCAAAGAGGTTGAGTCCGGATATGTTAGCCCCCGGTTAAAACGCCTTAAGCCCGGAGACCTCATATATGCCGAGGGACCCTTTGGTTTTTTTACCATCTCGCCGGAGCAGCGCCGCATGCCGCTCTATTTTATTGCCACCGGAACGGGAATATCACCCTTCCACTGTTTTACCGGCAGCGACCCGAGGCTAAACTACACCCTGCTGCACGGGATTCGGGACCGTGGAGAGGCGTACGAGCACCAGTGGTACGATGCCAACCGGTTGGTTGCCTGCCTGAGCCGGGATCCCCAGGGGGTGTCCGGGGAACACCGGACCTGGAGTGGCAGGGTTACCTCCAAGCTCCTATCCATGGCGAGTGACGGTGGGCTCTCCCCAGAAGGGCAGTATTACCTCTGCGGCAACTGCGATATGATCTATGAAGCATACGATATCATCACCCAGGCCGGGGTAGAAGCGAACCAGATTTTCGCAGAGGTATACTTCTAACAGCAGGATAGCGTACCCCGGCGTATCCGCCCGGCCTTACCTACACAGTACCGTTTAGGTTGAGCGGAGCATAGATGTTTTATATATATATTTAATAGAGGGATTCACCAATGAAATACCATCTCATTCACCTGGGATGTCAGATGAACCAAAGCGATGCCGAGCGCATAACCTCGGTCCTCCATGCCATGGGGTACAGCCCCACGGACAGCGAAGAAGACGCCAATCTCCTGGGCATCGTGGCCTGTTCAGTACGTCAGAAGGCCATAGATAAGGTGTACTCCAAAATTCAAAAATGGAACACCTGGAAGAACCGGAAGAACCTGCTGACCTTCGTTTCGGGATGTATTCTGCCCTCCGACCGGGAAAAATTCTTAGAACGCTTTGACCTGCTCTTCAGCATCAAAGAACTGCCCGAGCTCCCGCAGATGATCAGTCAGTACGGGGTGGTTACCCCCGGGGCGTTGGATCCCCAACGGATGCAGAAGGCCCAGGAGATCGCTCAGCACAACGCGAACCAAAGCCCAGCCTCTCCCCCGAGACCCGTGGGCCCCATGTGGCTCAAGGACCCCAAACCGGCGGGCCTGGCCTTTACGGAAAATCCCCTGCCGGTAACCATTAAACAAAAGACCCCGGAACATACCGAAGCAGTACGGAAAAGCACCCTGCACTCCATTCGGGCCCTGCAGGATGAGCTTAAAAGCCTGGGAGGTGCGGAATCCATCCGCAGGACCCTTATCCAGAAGAATCCCCAGGAGGATCCCATGGGAGGGTTCTGGTTTATCGAGCCATCCTACTCTTCGGACTTCGAAGCCTTCATCCCCATTCAAAACGGTTGTGATAAATTCTGCAGCTTCTGCGCCGTTCCCTATACCCGGGGCCGGGAGGTGAGCCGTCCGAGCCGGGAGATTCTATCCGAGGTCCAGACCCTGGTAGACCGGGGGTATAAGAGCATCACCCTTTTGGGCCAGAACGTGAATAGCTACGGCCTGGATAAGCCGGGGCAGGAACTGAGCTTCCCCCAACTCATGGAGGAAATCGGCAAGATCGGCGACCGGGCCAGCCAGGAGGGCCGAGAATTCTGGACCTACTTCACCAGCCCCCACCCCCGGGACATGACCGATGAACTTCTTCACGTCATTGCGAAGTACCCGTGTTTAGCTAAGCAGATTCACCTGCCTCTGCAAAGCGGAGACGACAAGGTGCTGTTTAAGATGAACCGCAACCACAGCATGGCCCGCTACCGGAGCATCGTCACCAATATCCGGGAGATTCTACCCGAGGCCACCATCTTTACGGACATCATCGTCGGCTTTACCAGCGAAACCAACCAACAATTCGAGAATACCCGGCAGGCTGTTCGGGAATTCAAATACAATATGGCCTTCATTGCCATGTACAGCCCCCGTCCCGGTGCTGCCTCCAGCCGATGGGATGATGATATTAGCCAGGACGAGAAAAAACGCCGACTGCACCTCCTGAGTCAAGACCTGCAAGAGGTATCCCTGGAATACAACCGTCAATTGGTAGGTAAAACCCTGCGGGTACTGGTAGAAAAGTCCGACCGGAAGTCCGGCTACCTCTCGGGCCGAACCGAGGGGAAAATTGGGGTCCGTTTCCCCAGCTCCGATTCGGAACTGATCGGGCAATTCGTAGACCTTACCATCACCTCCTGCCAAGCCCTTAGCCTGGAAGGCCAGCTCACCGATGCGAGGGTTACCGCCTTATGATCCAAGGAGATTCTAACGCCGGGGCATCAATCCAACCCCTGACCCAAGAACCGATGGAATCCGCACCCCTTGCCGGGGAAATCCGGGAAGCCTCGGGGTCAACCCGGAATTCCAAACTCCCTCGGGCCGGCTCCCACCCTGGGCCAACCCTGGCCGCCACCCCCGCCCATCCTCCGAGGAGGGTGGCATTCCAGACCCTGGGCTGCAAATTGAACCAATACGAAACCGACAGCATCGCCGCGGAATTTGAACGCCAGGGCTACCGCCTAGTCGGATTTAACGAGCCTGCGGATGTGTACGTTATAAACACCTGCACGGTAACCAATAAGGCAGACCGTAAAAGCCGGAACACCATCAATCAGGCTCTGCGCCGGGCAAGGAGCCTGAAGCCCCTAAAGGTTCAACAGCCCCAGGGCACCGAATCCCACGACTCGGCGTTACAACTCCGAACCCCCGAACCCAACCTTGCCGAGAACCTGGCAGGTTCGATACCGGCCCGGATAAGTCCGGCCCCACCTCCCCCGGTCCCCAGGGCCGCTGCAGACCTGACGACCCCGGCCCCCACGGACCAACAGCACCTCACGACTGAGCAGCACCCCACGGACCAACAGCACCTCACGACTGAGCACCACCCCACGAACCAACACCACCCCACGACCGGGCAGCAAGAACCCAGCTCCGTACGGCCTGCCGAGGCCGCGCCGGAAAGCCTGGTGGTGGTCACCGGCTGTTTTGTGAACAGTCAGCGGGGCGGCATGGAGAGCGACGGCCGCACCTACCTGGTGGATAACCAGCGCAAAAGCTACATTGTTCCCCTGGTGGAGGCCCACTTCCGGGGCGAACTGGTGGATATTCAGTCCCTGCCCAAGGATCTCTTCCGCTTCACTCCCCAAAACCAAAACCTGCACACCCGGGGACTGCTAAAAATCCAGGACGGCTGCGATAACTTCTGCAGCTTCTGCATCATCCCCTTTGTTCGCGGTCGAGCCGTCAGCCGCCCCCTGCCCGATATTCTGACCGAAGCCCGGCGCCTGCTGGATCAGGGCTACCGGGAACTGGTCCTCACCGGGGTCAATATGAGCCGGTACCAATGGCAGGAACTGGAATTCACCGATGTGGTGGAAGCCGTACTCAATCTTGAGAATCGTTCTCAAGGTGATTCTGATGCCTCCGGCTGTCCGGATTTCCGGGTGCGCATCTCCAGCATAGAACCCGACCAGATCTCCCCCCGGTTCTACCAGCTCCTGGATCATCCCCGGATGACACCCCACCTTCACCTCTGCCTGCAGAGCGGCAGCGAACGGATACTCCTGGCGATGCGCCGGCAGTACAGCTACGCGGAATACCTGGGCATCGTCCAGGATCTCCGGAGCCGTATACCCGATTTTAACATTACTACCGACCTCATCCTGGGCTTTCCCGGTGAGGGCCCGGAGGAATTCCAGGAAAGCCTGGATGCCGCCCGGAAGATCGGCTTCGGCCACATCCATACCTTCCCCTACTCCCGCCGCCAGGGAACCCGGGCGGACCGTATGCCCGGACAGGTCTCCGGACCAGAGAAACAGCACCGCGCCGAGGCCGTCCGCCGGATCAGCGAAGAATCGAAGGCTGCCTACCGCCGCGGCTTTATCGGTAAAACCCAGGAGGTGCTGGTAGAGAAGGTGGTACATCACCGGGGACAACTCATCGCCCAGGGCCTCGGCCAGCACTACATCCCTGTACAGTTTCCCCTACCCCCGGGGCCGGCGTCGGATCCAGGGGCGTCCGCTTCCCAATCCGGCCCCGATGAAGCCCAGATCCAGGGGGCCAAAAACCGGTTCTTTAGGGTGAATATTACCGCCATAGAAGACGGCGAGGATCCGGTGTTGCTGGGAACGGCCCTGTAGATAGGCAAGGCCTGCCCCCCGTCTGCTTTCAGCTTTCAGCTTTCAGCCGGCGACTCAGCCCGGAGCAAACGGGCTGTCCAGCCCTGCCCCTCCTTACTGTCTAACGGGATGAAAAAATACACCGGAAATAGGGGCGCCCACGGCAATACCTCCCAGGGGTCGTCATGCCCGTGGCGAATGGTACAACCCTTCACGCACTATCAATCTGTTGCACCCACACTACATCGTTCCTGGTTACCCCATGGGTCGAAACCCGATAAAACCGTGCAGAAAAACCATGCCCTGAAGCGCGGCATCCGGTATATCCTTTCTCTCGACGAAGGAGGACGGAATGGATTTCAGAGAACGGATGAATGCAGCCCTTACCTATATTGAGGAGAACCTGACCGGGGAGATCGACTACGCCCAAGCGGCGAAACAGGCCGGCTGTTCGGAGTACCACTTTTCCCGGATGTTCGCCTTTCTTGCCGGCCAGAGCCTTAGCGGGTACATCCGCCGACGTCGGCTGAGTCTGGCTGCCTTGAGGCTGAGAGATTATCATTCATCCCTCCTGGACCTGGCGGTACTGTACGGGTATTCATCGGTGGATGCCTTCACCCGGGCCTTTAAGGAACTCCACGGGCTACCGCCAAGCCAGGTACAAAACATCCCTGAAGCCGTAAAACTCTATCCTCGAATCACCTTCAACCTAACCGTACAAGGAGGTCAAGAAATGACGTACCGCATTATCGAGAAGCAGGCCTTTCGGATTATCGGCATTAAAAAAACCGTCGGGCTCGTATATCAGGGCCCCAACCCGGAGATTGATGCCATGTGGCAATCCTTAACCCAGGAGCAGATCCACCGCTGGAAGGGATTATCCGACCAAGAACCCCGGGGCATTATCAGTGCATCCACAAACTTCTCGGAGGACCGGATGGAGGGCTCGGGCTCCCTGGATCAGTACATCGGAGTTGCCACCACGGCTTTCACGGCTCCGGGGGACGCCGTTCTGGAGGTTCCGGAGAGCAAGTGGGCTATCTTTGAATCCATCGGACCCTTCCCCGAGACCCTGCAAACCATCTGGGGGCGTATCTACTCAGAATGGTTCTCCAGCGTTCCCTACGAGCTGGCTCCCGGCCCTGAAATCCTCTGGAACGAACAACCGGATACCACCATGCCCCAGTTCCGGAGCGAAATTTGGATTCCTGTCCGGGAATCGGTGGAATAATGGCACCCCAGGGAGCAGACTCATACCCCTGTGTCCTCCCTTCTTTATCCCCGGATCAACCTAGGGTACCATGGGATGCATGGGTTCAAAACCAATGGATTTTAAACCGCGGCAGTACATGTACGGCGATTTTCTCGAGAACGGGCTGGTGTACCGGGAGTATGCGCCGGCTCCTGGGTTGGCTGACCTGGTGGCCTGTTACTGGGAGCTGTTCGCTCCCGGTACGATTCCGCCAACCTGGCATCGGGTGGTGCCGGATGGCTGCGTAGATCTGTTAGTGGATCTCCAGGAGGAACGGCTAATCGTCACCGGACCGATGGTTCGATCCATGGGATTCTATCTTCATGGGGGCGTCCGCACCCTGGGAATACGAATAATGCCCCGGGCCGTTCGGTTGGTTTTTCCCGAGCCCCATGTCTTTCAGGGGACTACCGGTGCTGTGGAGGATGTACTGGAATCCTCGGATGTGTTGAGAACGGCCCTGAGGGACCGGGGCGGCTCAGGGGGAGTGATTGAGCTGTTCTCCGGGTGGTCTGGGGTCCAGGAGAGGCCGGGGAAGGAGGACCGAGGCAGTGGAATCACCCTAAAGACCGAATTGGATGCCCTGATGACGGAAATCCTCCTGAAGGGTGTACCCAGGGTTGATGACCGGGCTGGTCGAATTATTGGACATATACTGGGAAATCCGACGGCATTGAGGGTTTCGGATGTGGCTGACTACCATGGAATATCGGAAAAACAGGTCGGCCGGTATGTACGGAGTGCCACGGGGATGGGTACGAAGTCCTTTTTACAGGTTGTGCGGTTTCAGGGGCTCCTGGCAGAGCTGGACCGGCAAAAACGCAGGGGGCAGTCGGCGCCAGGGGTAGAGACGGCCCTGGAGCTCGGATACTACGATCAGTCCCATATGGTGAATGATCTGCGGAGGTTTTTATCACCTCCATATCCGGGGTAGGTTTCCCCCCTTGGTGCTCGGCGATAAGGAAGTCCTTACCGAACGATTCTCATGTCCGGTTTTTACAATTCAACGGGTTAAGTGACGGGGTATGATGCCCCTAAGGGTGGGAAATCACCGAACAGTGAATCAGGAGGAGGACTACAGATGAACCTTGGATATGTGATTATCTATGTGAAGGATGTGGCTGCGGCCAGGGATTTTTACGCGAGGGCGTTCGGCCTGGAGAAGGGGTTTATAGACGAATCGGAAACCTTCGGGGAGATGAAGACCGGCCAGACGGCCCTGGCCTTTGCCCAGGAGGAGCTCCTAACCAAAGGAGTAGGCCTGACCCCGCCCAAAGAGCCCAACCGCCGGATCGAAATTGCCCTGACCACCCCGGATGTACCCGCCGCCTTTTCCCGGGCATTGGACGCCGGGGCAGGCAGCTTGGTAGAGCCCGAGGAGAAGCCCTGGGGGCAGGTGGTGGCCTATGTTGAGGATCCCTTCGGCACCCTGGTGGAGATTTGCACCCCCATGGGTTAGGGATTTTGGCTGTTGCAGGTCTGGGGATACCGATACCTGCCGCTTCCCTGCGGGGCCCGGCCTGGAGCGGTGCCCAGGGTGCTTTTCCTCCCTTTGGCCCACCGAGTTGCCCTTTTTGCCCATGACCAGTAGGTTGAAGGTATGACCTACACCAGCCAGAGTTTTTCAGTCGAACAGAATCACGGTAATTTGGCCCGGGGATTCCTGGACGGGTTAGTCCTGGAGGATGGCCATCCGGGGATAACCAGTCTGGATGTGGAGCATTGGCTCTACGGGGGACGTATGCCCAGACCGGCCCGGGGGCAGGGATTTTTCCGGGCCCACGGCGCATTGTTTTTTCCCGGGAGCGAGGTAGAGCCGGATAGCCGACCCGACGGCATGATCCTAGCGCCGGGTCCCGGGAATGAGATCCGTATGGTGGCCCGGGAGGCGGCGGAGAATTTGTATGCCGTTCAGCTGGGGCTCATAGAGGGAGAATGGTCCCGGGGTAAGGCGAGTCTACGGATTCCGGTCATGGAGGGCCGGGAGGATCTGGAAAGCTTTTTAGCATCCCGGGGGTATAGCCAGGGAGAGCCGGTCCGGTTGATCCGGGAGGTAGAGCCCCGGGAGCTTGTCCGGGGTCTGGGACAGGAGGCCCGGGAGATTCTAAAAGGGTTTTCTGAGGATGGTACGAGTCTGGCGAGCTACGGGGAACAAAGCGATACCCCCCGGCATGTTTTGGCCTTGGGGCGGAACCTGGGGTATGAGGGTATCAATGGAACCTGGTTTGAGGCCAAGCGCCGGATGCCGGGCTATCGGCCGGAGCTGGATCTGTTCATAATAGCGCCCGATGGCAGGGAGGTCGGCAATATCCTGGGGGTCTTTAATCCCCATACCCGGCGGGGTGAGATTTCCTACCTGGGCTCCGGGGATCTTGGGGGCTCCGGAGCCGAGCAGGCGAAGGAGCGCTGCATGTGTCTGGCGGCGGAGCTGGGTTCCCGGATGGAAGGGATTGGTGCCCAGCGCATTGAAATCCCCTGCCCCCCCGAACCGGATGCCTATAACCGGCTCTTCGACGGTATTGAGGGCCAAGGGGTGACCCGGGAGCTGGTGTGGGAGAAGGTTTTTTAGGTTTTTCCAGGGTGATTTTAACCCGGACCGGTACAAAAATACGTTGTTGCCCCGGGAAACTGGGGTTAGCATGGTGACATGACACAGAAACAATTCATACTGGCCTTTGATGCGGGCACCACAAGTTCCCGGGCCATCCTCTTTGATCATAACGGTGAGATGGCGGGCACGGCCCAACAGGAATTTCCCCAGATTTATCCCAAACCCGGCTGGGTGGAACACGATCCCATGGAGATTTGGGCGACCCAGAGCGGGGTTGCCCGGCAGGTGCTGGAGCGCTTCGGGGTGAGCCCGGATCAGGTGGCCGCCATCGGTATTACCAACCAGCGGGAGACCGCGGTGGTGTGGGACCGGAATACCGGGAAGCCGGTGTACAATGCCATTGTATGGCAGGATAAGCGTACCGCTCCCCTCTGCGAGGAATTGCAGACCCGGGGGTTGGGTGATTATATCCGGCAGAGCACCGGCCTGGTGATTGATTCCTATTTTTCGGCTACCAAGATTGCCTGGATTCTGGATCATGTGGAGGGTGCCCGGGGGAAGGCCGAGGCCGGAGAGCTGGCGTTCGGGACCGTGGACAGCTGGCTGATCTGGAATCTTACCCGGGGCAAGGTTCACCGTACCGACTACAGCAACGCCAGCCGTACCATGCTCTACAATATTCACAACCTGGACTGGGACCAGAGGCTGCTGGATGAGCTCGGGATTCCCCGGGCCATGATGCCCGAGGTTGGTCCCTCCAGCGGAGTGGCAGGCCGGACTGACCAGCGTAGTTTCGGCGGAGCCGGTATTCCCATTGCAGGGATCGCCGGGGACCAGCAGGCGGCGCTCTTCGGACAGGGTTGTTTTGAGAGCGGTATGGCAAAAAACACCTACGGGACAGGTAGTTTCATACTCATGAATACCGGCTCCCAGGCCATTTCGAGCAGGAACGGGCTCCTGACAACCATTGCCTGGGGCATCGGGGATCGGGTGGAATACGCCTTGGAGGGGTCCATTTTTATTACCGGTGCGGCGGTACAGTGGCTCCGGGATGAGATGAAGGTGATTCATGATGCGTCGGACAGTGAGTACTTTGCTAACAAGGTGGAGGATTCCGGCGGGGTATATGTGATTCCCGCCTTTGCAGGCTTGGGGGCGCCCTACTGGGATATGTACGCCCGGGGAACCATAATCGGCATTACCCGGGGCACTACCATGAACCATATTATCCGGGCGACCCTGGAGAGTTTGGCCTACCAGGTTAGGGATGTGGCGGATTGTATGGCCGCGGACAGCGGAGTAGCTATGAAGGAGCTGAAGGTGGACGGCGGGGCAAGCGCCAATAACTTTATTATGCAGTTCCAGGCCGATATTCTGGGGGTGCCGGTGGTTCGCCCCAAGGTAATTGAGACCACCGCCCGGGGTGCGGCCTTTCTCGCCGGTTTGGCCGTAGAATTCTGGAAGGACCGGAGAGATATTGTGAACCACGCGGAGATCGACAGGCAGTTTGAGCCCACCCTGTCCGCCGAGGACCGGGAAGCCCGCTACCAGGGATGGCAGCGGGCTGTCCAACGCAGCCGGGGTTGGGTTGAGAAAGACTAATCATGATAGAGCTCACCCCATTGATCGAACCAGGAGGAGAATCCCCCGGGATGATCGATTAATTCATCCCCATAGAAGGCCAGAATCCGGCTGACGACTCCGTCTAGAAAATAGCGGTCGTGGCTCACCGTAACCAGGGTGCCGGTAAAGCCGTCCAAGGCTGCCTCGATGGATTCTCTACTGGGGATGTCCATGTGGTTGGTGGGTTCATCCAAGATGAGCAGGTTGGCGCCGCTGTACATCAGTCGGGCAAACTGGAGGCGGTTCTGCTCCCCCCCGGAGAGCACCCCCAGGGGCTTATCCATGTCCCGGTAGCTGAAGAGGAAGGGTTTGGCAAGGTCAAAGGCCTGATCCATGGTTAAGGGGCCCCAAGACCTGATTTCATCCATGATGGTTCCCTGTGGCCGATTAAACACTGGGATCTGACTGAGGTAGCCCAGGGTCATACTCGGTCCGATCCGCAGTACGGGGTTATCCCAGCTGCCCTGTTCCATAATCTTGGTGAGCAGGGTGGTTTTCCCGCATCCGTTGGGCCCGACAATGCCTACCCGTTCCCCGCTGGAAATCAGAAAGTTCGCATCCCGAAGCAGCATGAGGCCGGCAATCTCCAGGTCAAGATTAGTTCCTTGAATTGCAATATCCGCCCGACTGGTTTGGTGCGCCTTGAGCTCGAGGCCGAGGCCGTGATCCTGAACCGGCCGGGTTCCCCGGGTCTCCTGGGCTTGGGAGAGTTTCCGTTTAGCCGCGGAAAGTTTCGCCAGAACCTGGGCGGGAGGATTGTATTGGCTGGAGGCGACGGAACGGAGCTGCTTTACCCGCTGCTCGAGATCCCGGGCGCGCCGGTCCTGGATTCGGAATTCATGCTCCCTGTCGGCCCGCTGTCTGGCGAGGTCGGCCCGGAAGGCGGTGTAGCTGCCGGTGAAAGCAGCGAATTCGCCCCCTTGGAGATGCCAGATCCTGGTGCAGACCGAGTCCAGAAGGTACCGGTTATGGCTCACCATGAGCACAGCGCCGGGGTAATTGGTCAAAAAGCCCTCCAACCAGGAAAGACCCCGGAAGTCCAGGTGGTTTCCCGGTTCGTCCAGGATAAGCAGATGCGGTTTGTGAATGACCGCCGCAGCGATCCCCAGGAGGCTGAGCTGGCCTCCCGAGAGGCTGTCCAGGCGCCGGTGGGGCGGGAGTCTGCAGCCCAGGCGGTCCAGGGCGGCCAGGCCGGCGTCCAGGGCATGGTAGCCGCCGGCTTGTTCGAATCTATCCATAGCCTCCTGATACCGGGCCAGGAGGGCGTCCATCCGGTCCGGATCTCCCTCGGCCAGGGTATGTTCGGCTTCCGCCAAACGATGTTGGAAGGGGCGCAGTTCCCGGAGGATGAGATCTTCCACTGTGGCGAGTCCGGAGGTGTCCGGAATTTGAGGGGCATATCCTAAACGCAGCCCGGGCATGGTAGTGAGGCTGCCCTGGGTCGGTGCAAGCCCATCGGTGCGGGTAAGCAGTTTTAATAAGCTGGTTTTTCCTGCACCGTTGGGGCCGACTAGGCCGATCCGGTCCTGAGCCAGAATGCGCAGGGAGGCCCGGTTCAATAAGGGTTCGGCGCCGAAATCCAGTGAAATGCCGTTTGCAGTTATAAGTTCCATGGTGTTCCTCGAAGGGTCGGTTGGATTCCCAACCGGGGTTTGGTCCCGCGGTTCCGGGAAGGGAGCCGCATCAGGGACAGTACACAGGGGCCTGGGCCCGATTCTGCACCGCAGGGATCAGGGCTCAGCCTCGAGGGCCTTCGGGGATCTGGGAGGTTTTTGGATGAGGATTTCCCCGGCACCGGGAATCCCGGGCGGGGGCGTTGCGGGGGCGAAGGGCCCCCGCAGAGGGGGTAGCGGAGAAGCATGGGCCCGGGGGCGGCTGAAACCCTAGCCGTTTAGGCGGGGTACGGGCTCCGGCGGCCGGTCCGGGCGCATCTTCGCAGCGAGGGGGAGACCTCCCCCCTTAGAATACCAAGAATTCCTCCTAGGTCCGAAAGCCTTGCAGGTTCTTTCCTCCGGATCGTTTATAGAGAATGGTGGTGTTCATTTCTTGGCTCCTTCGTTCGGTGTGGTATCAGTATAGCCCATGGCGGCGGGTTTCGAGAAGTCCGATTTTTAATTCCCGGGGAGGGCCGGCTCCAATGGGACGGAATTTTAGCGCTGTGCAAAGCCTTGTTCCCTGTACTGGGGGTCTTGGAGTGTAAACCGGTCCCCGGTCGAGGCACCGGCATCGGTCGAGGCACCGGCATCGGTCGAGGCACCGGCATCGGTCGAGGCACCGGCATCGGTCGAGGCACCGGCCCCGGCACGGGCTCGGGTGTAGTGTCACCGACATGGAGGTATGCGGGCATGAATTGTGACGACCCTGTACATACCCTAGGAGTTAGTAGGTACGGTACATTTATACCTTGCGCGGGGTTGGGGGCGGGGTTAGCATGGGTGTAGGTGATTGGAGGGTGCATGGTTGATGTTGCGATAATCGGTGCAGGGGTGAGCGGGGCTGCTGTGGCGCGGGTACTGTCGGCCTACGACCTGCGGGTGGTGCTCCTGGAGAAGGAGGCGGATGTCTGCTTCGGTACCAGTAAGGCGAATAGCGGGATTGTTCACGGGGGGTTCCATCACAGCGGCCGATATTTAAAGACGCAGCTGGAGATCCGGGGGAACTTAATGTTCGACCGTCTGCACCGTGAGTTGGATTTTCCCTTTGAGCGCCGGGGGATTCTGGTGGCGGCCATGCACGAGGATGAGCTGAAGAGTCTGGAGTACCTGTATCAGCAGGGGGTGGATAACGGGGCTATCGGGATTGAGATGTGCAGCCGCAGCCGGATGCTGGAGCTGGAACCGAAGCTCCACTCTGATGTGGTGGGCGGTTTGTATGCTCCCGGCGGGGGGATTGTGGAGCCCTACCGCTACGGCTTTGCCTTGGTGGAATCGGCCTGTAAGAACGGGGTGGAGCTGATGACGGGGTTCGAGGTGGTCCGGGCCGATCAGGTCGGAGACGGATCCGGCCTCGGCAATTCTGCGGTCGGATCCGAAGGTTCGATGTCCGGGGCGGATGCCGTACTGGGTGGCGGGGCCGGCACCGGAACCTCTATCGGGGCCGGCACCGGCGCCGAGCCCGGTGGAGATGCCGGGGCGGATGCCGTACTGGGTGTGACGCCCCGGGACGGAACTTCGGGAGAGTTGCGGTTCACCCGCTTAGTAGCCCGGGACGGACGGAAGATCGAGGCCCGGTGGGTGGTGAACGCCGGGGGGCTCTACGCCGATGAGATTTCGAGGATCCTGGGAGCAGAGGAGTTCACCATCACCCCCCGGAAGGGGGAGTACTACCTCCTGGACAAGCTGACCGCCGGGGCTCCCCGCCGGGTGGTGTTCCCGGTACCCAGCCGGATTAGTAAGGGTATGCTGGTGATTCCCACGGTGGAGGGCACGGTGTTGGTGGGGCCGACCGCGGATGATGTAGAGGACAAGGAAGATACGGCTACCAGCGGCGAGAAGCTGGACACCATTTTCGACAGCGCCCGGCGGCTGGTGCCGTCCATTGCAGTGAGTGATGTGATTACCAGTTTTGCGGGGCTGCGGCCCGCCATGGAGGACGGGGATTTTTACATCGCCGTGTCGGAGCGGCAGCCCAACCTGGTACAGGTCGCGGGCATTCAGAGCCCCGGGCTCACCGCCAGCCCCGCAATCGGGGAGTATGTGAAGGAACTCTTGAAAGGGGCCGGGTGCAGCATGACCGAGAAACGGCATTTTGATCCCTACCTGGAGAGGATTCCCCACCTCCGGGATAAAAACAGCTACGAGGCGGATCGCTTGGGAAGCGATGATCCGGGATACTGCCGAATTGTCTGCCGCTGCGAGACGGTAAGCGAGGCCGAGATCAGGGCAGCTATCCGGGTGGGACACCACACCCTGGACGGGGTGAAGTTCGCGTCCCGGGCCGGCGCAGGCCGCTGTCAGGGCGGCTTCTGCACCCACCGGATCATCCAGTTAATCCAGGAAGAAACGGGCATTCCTTATACCAGGGTGAGTAAACACGGTCCGGGTAGCGAGCTCTTCCTGGGCCGCATCGGGCCCCCGGCCATGCCGGTACCCACCCAAGCCTCGCCAGGGCAGCCGGGGATCTCCCAGGGCAGTCCTGAATCCGGGCAAAGGCAGGAGCAGGGGCCGGCACGGAAACCCGAAGCCTCCCCTAACACCGGGGCCGAGCCCCCAAAGAGGGCTACCCTGGATTCTACGGAAGAACCCGGGGCCGGTACTGCCAAGTCCGGTACTGCCAAGGCGACCTCTAGCGAAGTAACCGGAGAAACGGGAGGCTCCCATGCGTGAATTAACCTTTGACGCCGCGGTAATCGGCGGCGGGGCTGCGGGCATGAGCGCGGCAAAGAGTCTGGTGGACCGGGGATTTTCCACTGCCATCATCGAACGGGATCGCCAGCTGGGGGGAATTCTCCTGCAGTGCATCCATAACGGCTTCGGCCTCCAGGAGTTTAAGGAAGAGCTCACCGGTCCGGAGTACGCCGAACGCTGGGAGCGTCAGTTGCCTCCCCGGGGCGGCAGGGGTCTACAGGTATTGTTGGATACCACTGTCATGGAATTGATCCCCGATTCTTCCGGGGGGGATGGGGATGAATCTAGGGGTGATTCCCATGCCCGGGCCTCGATGGATGGCGGGGGGTTTACCCTGGTCTGCGTCAGCCCCCCCCAGGGCTACCTGCATCTCCGGGCCCGGGCGGTCGTGCTGGCCACGGGCTGCAGGGAGCGGAACCGGGGAAACATCCGGATTCCCGGAACCAGACCCGCCGGAGTGTACACTGCGGGCCTGGCCCAGCGCATGGTAAATATGGAAGGCTACCTTCCGGGGAAGGATGCAGTCATTGTAGGTTCGGGAGACATCGGGTTGATTATGGCCCGGCGGCTGACCTGGTCGGGCTGCCGGGTTCACGGCGCGGTGGAGATACAACCCTACCCCTCGGGTCTCACCCGAAATATTGTTCAATGCCTGAACGATTTTAAGATTCCCCTGTATCTGAGCCACGTGGTAAGCCGCATCCATGGGAAACACCGGGTGGAGGCCGTGGATATTACCCCCCTGGAAGAGGGGCGTCCGAATCCCCATAAAACCATGACCCAGGAATGCGATACCCTGCTGCTCTCCGTGGGACTGATCCCCTCGGCCGAGCTTGCCCGGGAGGCGGGTGCCAAACTGAATCCCCTGACCGGCGGCCCCGGGGTGGACAGCAGACTCATGACCTCCCTGCCGGGGCTGTTCAGCGCCGGGAATGTGCTGCATGTTCACGACCTGGTGGACTATGTGTCCGCTGAGGCCCGCAGAGCCGGAGCCAGCGCCGCCGATTACCTGGAAGGCCGACGCCCCGCAAGGCAGCTGCGATTAAAAGCAGGGAGCAATGTCCGCTACCTGGTTCCCGGCAGCCTGGATCCCGATGCCCCGGGGCCGGTCTTTTTCCGTCCCATGATCGTAAAAAACGGCGCAACGGTGGAATTCATCCTAGACGGAGAGGTCCTAAAAACCGTGAAAAAAACCCATATTCAGCCTTCGGAGATGATCCAGATTCCCACCGTCGGGTTGGATCTATCGAGCCGGACCATGACCCCCGATTCAGTGCTGGAGGTACGATTACAATGACACGCTTCAACCAGAAACCTGAACACCGCAGCCTGATCTGTATCGCCTGCCCCGTGGGCTGTCACCTGGAGGTGGACATCTCGCCACCGGGATCCCCCGGACCGGCAACACCCCCGAGCAACCTTGAGAATGCACCCAGGGCCTCCCGTCCCGCCGAAACCCCGGATCAGCCCGAAACCCCGGATCAGCCCGAAACCCCGGATCAGCCCGAAATCCGGGTAGAGGGTAACCGCTGTCCCCGGGGTGCCGTCTATGCCCGGGAAGAGGTTCTGGCGCCCACCAGGCTGGTTACCACCACCTGCGCCCTTGCCCCGCCGGTTCTATCCGAAGATGGGGCTGTCAGGGGTGATTCCACCTCTAGGCCTACTGCTTCGGGGCCGGGCGCTTCGGCGGCGGTCAGGCGGGTTGGTTCCCTTGGAGGCCCCGGTGGTTCCCAGTCACCAAGCCCTGCTTCGGCGGTTTCCAAGAATAGCGGATCAGCCGGAGGTCCCGACGGTCCCCAGGCCTTTGGGTGGGATTTCCAGGGTCCGAACCGCGTACCGGTCAGAAGCAGCAAGCCTGTTCCAGTGGAACTGATTCCCGGACTCCTGGCCTACCTCCACGGCCTGGAAATTCCCCGGCCGGTTGCCATGGGACAGGTTCTGGTGTCGGACTATCTGGGCAAGGGTATAACCGTTATTGCAAGCCACAGCGCTGGGTAGAGAGGGGATTATCCGGCCTTGCGGGAGCCTGGGGGGCCAAAGAGCAGGACCATGTTGGGTGCGCAAAAGACTGCAGATCGGGCCGCTTCTACCTTGATCCAGCGATTTGAGCAAGAAGGGGTCCGAGGGATGCTCGGTTCATAGCATCCACATCCTCCATCATCTTGGCTTTGGCAACCGGATCCTTCTCCATCATTTGACCCAGCTTCATAAAAAACCTGCTCAGCCCATCCAACTCGGCCACCACCATTCTTCCCCCCAGGGGAAAATACTTGAGAATCCGCCGATGATGGTCGGGGAAACTGGCCTGGTACCATTCCTTGAGGTCCGGAGAATCCGCCGGCGCCCCGCTGGTGGTAAACAGGATGGGGTTTTTGTCCTTGATCTGATCCCAGTGCTTGAGAATCCAACGGGTTAAGGCCGGAGATTTTGCCATAATCGGACTCCCGATAACTACTTGTTCAGCTGAGCGGAGATCCGCCTTCGGAAGCTTCTTGATGTCAACGGCTTTGAATCCGGTTTCCTCAGCGATCCAACGGGCATAGGTTCTTGTCGACCCGAATTTCGACTGGTAGATAATAATTCCCTTCATAGGTACTCCTTATGGGGCCTCTCGATAATCATACGTATGTTGAGAGACCTGGTTGGTTTACCTGTTTAGATCCCAAGGAACAGAAAAAGTTATGGGCTGGACCGAAAAATGACCCTTGCGGAGGTTTTTTTTCATTTGCCCCTACTATTAACGGTCTCCTCAACCGTACTTCCGCATCAAATCCTCAGGAAAGGGAAGATCCGGGATATTGCTGTAAGCCTCTTCCAGTGAACCGTAGCGATTCTTTAAGAGCTGACCTACCATCCGATAGTAATCCGGATTCTCCGCCTTCTTCCGAACCTCATGGAGCATCATGGGGTATTTTGTGATCACATACCCCAACTTCCCCTTGCATCGGCAGGGATTCCCGGGGTCGTGGAGGGAGCACTTCTCATTGTAGTGCTTGCCCAGATTGGTTCTAGCGCGGTTGAGCCGTGTTTTTACCACATTCTCGGTGACATCAAGAATGGCGGCAATATCCTGGTACTTGAGACCCAGCACATCCCGGAGGATGAAGACGATTCTCTGTTCGGGCGTTAATCGGAAGGTCATAAAAAAATGGCATTTTTCCTGGATCTCATAGGTAAGTTCATCCAGGAGAACCTTTCGCTCCTGGGGACTGAGATTCGGCTCGAATTCGGTGGGTTCTGAATCCATGGCCCAAAAATCAAGGGTTTCCGGGGCATACTGCGCAACCTTCTCCATCCGGCCTTTCATTTTTAAGCAGTGGTTCACAGCAATCCGGTAGATCCAGGTGTACAGGGTGCTTTCTCCCCGAAAATCCCCCAGCTTCTCATGAACCTTGATGAGAATATCCTGGGTAGCATCCTCGGCATCCTGGGGATGGCCGAGAATACGGTAGGCCAGGTTATATAGCCGCCGCCCATATTCTCGGACGATATCCGAAACGCTCAGTTCAGGTATTTGGGACATATATCCTCCTTTGTAATGGGCGGTGGTGCTACCGGGTTACCGGTTAGGACCATCCAGGTATCCGGTTTGTCGATTATCCTGCACCTTCCCTGGTACGGGCAGGTGCTATCCGGCCAGATTACCAGATTCAGTATCTGGCCTTGTACCGCCGGGGGCTTCATCACAGAATCCGCCCGGCGTCACAAATCCTCGGGCAGGGCTTCTACCGCCCCAGGTATTCCCGAACAGCCTGGGCAACCCGGCGGAAGGTGGCCTGCCGGAGGGCGTCATCACTCTCCAAGAGGGTCATGCGGAATCCCTGGCGGCTGGTACAGAAGCCGGAAAGGGGCACAACGCAGATTCCCCTAGCACCCAGCAGGTAGTATACGAACCGCTTATCGGGCTGCTTGCCCCGGGATGCCTGCTCCACCAGCTCCGCGACCCGGGCATCCTCGATGTCGAGCCGCCCATCCTCAGGAAGCACACCGTCCTGGAAGGCCAGGGTCAGGAAGAACCCGCCCTTGGGAGGGTGTACCATGATGCCGGGAATCCCCTGGAAGGCCTGCACTGCTTCATGGGCCCGGGCAGCATACATAGCGTTCCGGGAGGATAGGTGGTCTGCATAACGCTCATCCCCCATTATAGAGGGTATGGAACGCTGAGGCAGGGTGGTGGAACAAACCTCCAGGCGTTTTGCACTGATGATACTGGCGATGTACCGGGCGAAATCCGGGTCTGCCTGGCGGTTATACACCTCGGCCCAGCCGCACCGCCCGCCGGGCCAGGGAAATTCCTTGGAAATGCTGCGTAGAGCCATACCGGGCACCCCGTCGATAACCTCGCTCAGATAGTGGGTCCGTGCGCCGTCGAATACGATATTGGCATAGGTCTCGTCGCAGACCAGGAAGAGGTTATGCTCCTTGGCAATGCGTACGAACTCCAGGAGAACCTCGGGACTGTAGACCACCCCGGTGGGGTTGTCGGGATTAATAAGCAGAATCCCAGCGATGGAGGGGTTATAGGTGACCTTGTTTTCCAGATCCTCCAGATCGGGCTGCCAGCCCCGGTTCGGATCCAGGGTGTAGGTTAGATGCTCGTAGCCGGAGTGGGCCGCTTCTGCGCTGCTGTGGGTGGAATAGGCGGGGCTGGGGCCGATAACCCGGGCTTCGCGCTTCAGAAAGCCGAAAATCTTCGCCACCGCATCCCCCAGTCCGTTGAAAAAAACGATATCATCCGGGGTTACCTGGCAGCCTCCCCGGCGGTTCACCATATCCGCAAGAAATTCCCGGGTAGCCGGTTCACCCTGGGTATCCGAATAGGCGTAGGATGCATCCTCCAGGACCAGCTCGCTGATGATCTTTTTCATCCACGGGGCAAGCTGCTCCCCCTTGCGGACCGGATCGCCGATGTTCTCCCAGGTGATGGGTACGCCCAGAGCCTGTACCTGATGGGCGAACTGTACAATTTCCCGGATCTCGTAGGTAAGTTGCCGGGCGCCGTCGTGTTCGATGGTGCGTCGCATAGGACTCCTTTCGTTCCAGAACCCGAGATTTCCCGGCGGCCGGGTCTGTACCCCTCGGGGCCTTTGCCCCGGGTACAAAAAAACCGCGGTCCGTCGGGACCGCGGTCTGGATGGTTGTGGGTATTCCCTCCCCTTCCTACAGCGGACCGACCATGGTTGCGGCGGCGGCTGCAGCGGCTGCGAGGTGCAGGTGCTGACTGGAAAGGTTGGTGTGTTTCATGGATGAAACTCTAATCCCCTGGGGCATGAATTGTCAAGGAGAATGATGCATTCCCGGCCCGGGTAATCCGGAGTTGGCGGGTATCAAGGCCGACAAGGAACTACCTGGGGCATGGGAATCACCCTAAACCCGCAAACAATACCCAGGAACCTACCCGGTGAGCGGCTGTCTTCCTGGCAAGAACCGTGGATGGGCCCTGTACCCCCGACGCCAGATCGGGGTCCCCGGGTAGGACAGAGGGCTGGGGAAAAACCAACGCGTGGACAGGACCGAGGAATTCGGCGTATCCTCCAGGCTATGACTGATTTGATGGGACTTGGGATATCCTACGGATTTATTGCCGGGGTAATCGGTGTTGCCAGCCGGCTGGTGGCTTCGGGAAGAATGGGAGCCAAGGCGGGGCGGAAGGTGATTCATGTGCTGGTGGGGCATTGGTGGTTCTTAGCCATGGCTCTGATCCGCCAACCCTGGGTTGCACTCATCGGCCCGGGGAGTTTTGTGATAATAAACGCCCTGATTATCCGTCTCAAGCTCTTGCCGGCCCTCTCGGGCAGGGATAAAAACTACGGTACGGTCTACTATCCCCTTTCCCTCCTGGTGCTGGTGGTGCTGGTTTGGTACGGGGATTTGAATGCCTGGATAGGCGCCCTGGGCATGATGATCATGTGCTGGGGTGATGCAGCAGCAGCCCTGGTTGGCGAGGCGTGGACCGCCCGGAGAGCCAATCAGGTCCACGGCCCGGGTTCTGGGGGTTCAACTAGGGCCGGCCCAGACCGGCCTTCCCCCACACCCCCTCCCCCCGGTACCCTTTCGTCCCCGGCTGCCCTGCGCCCAGAACCGGACAGCGGCACCCCCGGCGGGAACGGCGAGGCTCCCGGCACAGGCCTTCCTTCCAACTCCCACGCCCCAGACCGACCCGGGGACTCCCACAGCCCAGACCGGCCTGGGGGCTCCCACACTCCAGACCGGGCGGGGGACTGCCACAGCCCAACAGCTCCCCGTTCATCCTCCCCGGGGAAGAAGACCCTGGCAGGCAGCCTTGCCATGGGGGTGGTGAGTTTTATCGTGGCCCTGCCCCTGGTAGCCCTGGCACTTCCCGAGGCAGGCCCGGGCACAGTGTTGGCAGCCTCTGCTACCGCCGCTCTGACCGGTTCCGTTCTGGAATACCTGACACCCCTGGGGCTGGATAATATCAGCGTGCCCCTGGGTACGGCAGGAATACTGTGGATTCTCTTCCTATGAAGGGCGGTTGGTCCGGGGGCGATTTAACTATGGAGGGCAGTTGGTCCGGGGGCGATTTAACCTCGGGAACCTGGGGTGCCGGGGGTTTCGGAGGTGACGCCCCAAGGGTTTCTTCCCAAGCCCAGGAAGTTCTATCTGGAGCAATGGGGGAAGCCGCGCCGGGAAGCCTCGTTTTTCATGGAGCCGGTACCGGTGAGGCCGGGTTCTGGATCTGGGGACTGGCCCTGGGGGTGATCCTGAATCTTACTCTGGCCATAGCCGCCCGGCGCCGCAGGGCGGTGAGTCCCGATGGTGCGGTTATGGGGTTTATCCTGGGCCTGGTGATCTATGCGGGCCTGGGGCCCGGGGGATGGGGTTGCCTGGTCCTCTTTTTTGTATCCAGCTCGCTGCTATCCCGGACCGGGAAGGAGCGCAAGGCACGCCTGGACCTGGCATCCCTGCACGAGAAGTCGGATCAGCGGGATTGGCTCCAGGCATTGGCCAACGCCGGTCCGGGAGCCCTCTGCGCCCTGGGGTTCTTGGTGACGGGGGAATCCCTGTGGATTTTGGGGACGGTAATCAGCTTGGGGGCGGCCAACGGCGATACCTGGGCCAGCGAGCTCGGGGTGCTCAGCCCCGGGCCGCCGCGATCCATCCTCACCGGGAAGCCCCTGGCACCGGGAACCAGCGGCGGGATCAGCCCCCTGGGGCTTGGGGGCAGTCTTGCCGGGGGCCTTTGTATCGGCTTGGGCGCAGCGGGTATGCACCTGTGGGGTGCCTTCGGCATGTTGGGGCTTGGGGTATTGGGCTGGGAACAATCTTGGCAAACCAGTGTTCAGGGAGGGGCAGCCCTTGAACCGGCGGCTCTTATCCTGGCCGGAGCCGCTGGGGGTTTCATGGGCAGCCTGATCGATAGCCTTCTCGGAGCATCGATCCAGGCCAGGTACCGCACCTCCCGGGGCCGGCTTACCGAACGCCCCCGGGACCAGGCCGGCACCCCCCACCTCCTGGCCGGGGGTTTACCGTGGATAGGGAACGACGCGGTCAACCTGCTGGCCAACAGCGCCGTTACCATCCTCGGCATGGCCGTGGCAGCCTACATCAGCTGAATACCCCGGGCCGCCAGGCTCTTGACCGTTTCGGATGGCCAAACCGCTGCCTGCACCTGGCCGATATGGGCCTTACGGAGCAAGAACATGCAGAGCCGGCTCTGACCGATGCCTCCGCCGATGGTCTGGGGAAAGTCCCCGGCCAGAAGCCGGGAATGCCAGTACAGCTCCTGGCGCTTCATGGTTCCGGTGATCTCCAGCTGGCGCAGCAGGGCCGGGGCGTCAACCCGGATCCCCATGGAAGAAAGCTCCAAACTCGTGCCGCGGACCGGATCCCAGACAATAATATCACCATTCAAACCCCGGTAATCCTCCTTGCCAGCGGGGCTGGACCAATCATCGTAGTCCGGAGCCCGTCCGCCGTGTACCGCTCCATCGGAAAGGGCTCCTCCGATCCCCTGGATGAAGACGGCCCGATACTCCCGGGCAAGCTCCGCCTCCCGTTCCTCGGGGCTCAGCTCCGGATAGCGGTCCAGGGCATCCTGGGCGTGGATGATGGTTATTTCTTCGGGAAGTACAGGTTCAATCTGGGGATACTGCTCATGGACCACGAACTCCGTGCGCTTCAGGGCCTGGAAAATCCTGCGGACCACCTGGTGTAGGAACTCGCTGTTCCGCTCCCGGGGCGTCATTACCCGCTCCCAATCCCACTGGTCCACATAAATGGAGTGGATGGCATCCATCTCATCATCGGGGCGCAGGGCGTTCATATCCGTATAGATACCCGTACCCTCCCCGTATCCGTAGTCGGCCAGGGCCATCCGCTTCCACTTTGCCAGAGACTGGACGATTTCCATTTCCTGGTCGCCCAACCGGGCAACGGGAAAGCGTACCGGACGCTCAATCCCGTTCAAATCATCATTAATACCCGAACCGGCAGGAACAAAAAGCGGGCTGGTAACCCGAAAAAGCCGCAGCTCAGCTGACAGGCTTCGCTCAAAATAGTCCTTCACCAACTTGATGGCAGTTTCCGTCTGTTTAATGTCCAATAAATCTTGATATGCGTGCATGGCCCCCAGTATACCCCTTGCCCGGGCGTCCGGCTATGTCTATCTTTGAATCATGAAGCGATTCGGGTTATATTCCAGGGCCGCAGCCACGCTGCTTTTCGCCGGGGCGCTCCTAACGCCGGTCTTCAGCCAAGCATCGGGAACTCTACCGAGCTCTCTTGTTACCCAGGGTGATGGTAATGCCCCACCCTCCCCAGGCTCATCCCCGGTTTCGTCCCTAATTCCCCTTTCTGACCAATCCCCCGAGGCGGCCCCGGAATCACCATCCGACGCAGATCCTGAAGGAGACAAAGGTTCAGATTCCCCAGACCAGGTCTATACACCAACCCTGAGAGACTGGATCATCTCCACCAACCTGCATAAAATTACCGGCTATGCAACCCTCGGACTGCTGACAGCCACGGCCATCGCCGGCCCCCTGGGTCTGGAGGTCCATCCCTACCTGGGCTATACGACCCTTGGCACCGCGGTAACCAACTCCCTGCTCGGGGTAATCGCCTACGGGAACCTCATAGAGTACGTCTGGCCCCACCTGCTCTTCAACGGTCTTGGGGAGATCGGACTCTTCCTGAACGCCTTTGTCTGGGAACCCGGCAGCCCCCAGCACGTTGCCACGGGCATCGCCTCAGCAGTCAGCTTCGCGGCGGGATACCTTTCGATCATGCTGCTGATGCGCTGAGATCCCGGGGGTTTTGGCTCCCCATGATCCACTATGTAGCGCGCAAGAGCGTTGTAAACGACACCGGATAGAGGGGAGCAACCTACATGTCTACCAATGGGTGGTGTCGCCGGGATGTACTGGTACAACCTTTGCGCACTATAGATCCAAGAGATCTACCTTCCCCACCCGGGTTATTCCGCTATGCTCTACGTCTTCCCCGGGGGGAACCTCAATTCCCGTACAGCGTTCTATCACCTCGGCTACCCGGGATCTGCAGAAGCTTCCCTGGCACCAGCCCATCCCGGCCCGGGTTCGGCGTTTAACCCCGTCGGTGGTCAACACAGGAAGCCCCCGGGACAGGGCATCCACAATCTCAGCTTCGGTAACCTGTTCGCACCGGCAGACAATCCGCCGGGGATTCCCGGGCTCCAGTTTCGTCAGGTCCATGGCCTGCTTCATGGTGAGATTCTTGGGTTGGATAATGCCCCGGCGCCGGGGCTCGAAATCGGGATTCATATCCCCTGGCCGGGCCGCCGGTCCCACCGCCAGTCCCTGATCCGCCAGAATCTCCAGGATCAGCCGGGTAATAGCCGGGCTGGCGGTCAGGCCCGGACTCTGAATACCTGCGGCGTGGACAAGACCCGGGTGGATCCGGCTCGGCCGGATAATAAAGTCGCCCGTGGAGGCTACAGCCCGGATGCCCGAGAAGGTGCGGATGAACTGCTTGGTGTTGAATGCCCGGGTGGTCAACCTGGCTCGTTCCAGAATGTCCCGGATGCTCCGGGTGTCTGTGGCGGTGTCTCCGGGGCCTGCCGCCTCCTGGGCATCCGGTCCGATCATCAGGTTCCCGTGGTAGGTGCTGGTCACCAAGACGCCCTTTCCCCGGGGGCCGGGCATCTGGAATAAGACATGGCGTATAGCCTTGCCGGTATCCTTGGCGAAGAGTATGTACTGCCCCTTCCGGCCGGTCAGCTGTACTTCCCCGTCCCCGGCCATGAGGGCTATCTCCTGGGCCCCTAGACCTGCGGCATTCACCACAAAGCGGCTGCGAATCCGGCGGGTTCGCCCTGGGGTGTTCACGGTAAGGGTCATGAGCCCCCGGGTATCCTGGGGAAGCTCCAGGGCGGTTACCTCGGAATTGAGGAGGATTTCAACGCCATTGGCCCGGGCATTTTCTCCCAGGGCTATGGCAAGTTCGTAGGGACTCGCCACCCCCGCCCCGGCACAGTACAAGGCCCCGGCCACCTGGGGATTAACTTCGGGTTCCCGGGACAACACCTGCTCCCGGGTGAGAATCTCCAGATCCGTCAGGCCGTTTTCCCTACCCTGACGCGCCAGGTCCTCGAGGCCCGGCAGGTCATCCCGGCTCAAGGCCAAGACCAGACTGCCGGTTCGGCGGTACCCGAACTGCAGTTCATCCTCCAGATCCGGAAAGGCCTTCCTGCCGGGATAACAAAGCCGGCCCCGCAGGCTTCCCGGAGCCTCGGCGTACCCCCCGTGAATAATCCCGCTGTTCGCCTTGCTCGCTCCCATGGACAGATCATTCTGGGCCTCGGTAAGCAGAACCCGGCACCGGTAGCGGGAGAGCTCCCGGGCAACCATGGTTCCCACCACTCCCCCGCCGATAATTACCACATCGTAGTCGTTCTTGCTGCTCATCCCCAGCAGTGTAGCCCCGCCGGCCCGGCCGAACAAGGTACTAAAATACCGGAAACCGAGAATACCCGGATAAACCGGTCCGTCAGTGGTCTTCGGCTAGGGTGCCGTGGTTCCGGTCATCCACCAGGACCACCGCCGGCCGGTGGTTCCTGGCCTGTTCGGCTCCCATGGTACAGTAGGCTGCAATAATCACCTGGTCTCCCGGCTGAGCTAGGCGCGCGGCCGCGCCGTTCAAGCATATTTCACCCCGGCCGCCCTTGATGATGTAGGTGGAAAACCGCTGGCCGTTGGTAAGGTTGTATACATCCACCCGTTCCCAGGGTAGCAGCCCCGAGATATCCAGCAATTCAGGGCAGATAGAAATAGATCCCTGGTACTCTAAATTCGCATCCGTCACCCGGGCACGGTGAATCTTGGCCCGGAGCAAAGTTAACTCCATACTATGTTCTCCCTTGTAAACCGTTGATAGTGCGCAAAAGGTTGTAAACTACACCAGGTATAGCGGAGCAACCAATAATTCCATCCATGGGTGGTGTCGCCGGGGTGCAAAGTTACAACCTTTTGCGCACTATATAACTGTCGGATTTATTACCCCTGGTTCAGCTGCCAGGCTGCGAAGAGCCCGGCGAGCACCAGGTCCGGCTCGATGGCATCAAAAAAACCTTCCCCGGCAAAGAGGTGACTGAATCCCCCGGTGGCCAGGATGATGGGCGGCTCGGCTGTGGGGTCAAACACCTCCCCTCGAATCCGCTCAACCAGTTCCCGGACCATCCCCAACTGCCCGTAATAGAGTCCGGCCTGAATACTCTCTACCGTCGATTTCCCGCAGACTGCATCGGGCCGCAGGATTTCCACGCTGGGCAGCCGGGCGGTTTTTTGCTCCAGCACCTCCATACTCACCCGCAGCCCCGGGGCGATAGCACCCCCCAGGTAGCGTTTATCCCCGGACACAACATCCAGGGTTGTGGCAGTCCCGAAATCCGCTACTATCCCGTTCCGCCCGGGGTAGAGCCGGCTCAGGGCAATGGCGTTGGCGATCCGGTCGGCCCCCACCTCCAGGGGATTCCGATAGGCAATCTGAAGACCCGTCTTTACCCCTGCCTGGAGTATGAAGGGCTCCACATCGAAGTACTTCTGGCATGCCCGGCGCAGACTGTACACCCCCTGGGGAACCACCGAGGCCATGGCGATACCCCTTACCTTCTCAGGGTCGATTCCGTTTTCCCGCAAAACCCCCCGGAGAAACACCCCGTACTCATCGGCGCTGGCTTGGCCGCCGGAGGTTCGACGGAATCGCAGGGTTAGTTCTCCCCGGGGGGTATACAGTCCGGCGTACACCTGGGTGTTTCCCACATCCAGGCATAGAATATGCTCATTCCTTCGTTCTTGACTCATGGTCTGCTCCTTGAATTTCTCTTGATTTGACGGACCTCTCCTCCAGCAGGCGGGCAAGATCCCGGGCGAGCTGGGCAGTGGTGGTACCCTGGAGGACGGGCTGGTGCCGGGGGGCGTTGGAATCACCCAGAAAAATACCATACCCATGACCCCGGCTCTCCGGCTTCCCTCCCGTCACCGGGCTGTCCAGATTCCCGGCATCGTTCCAGACGACAAGATCTGCCCCGTTTTCCAGCATGGAAGCTGCACGGGCGGCACCCTGGGCGATATCCTCCCCCTGGGTCAGCTTGAACCCCACCACCCCAGGCAGGGGCTCATGGGGATGGGCCCGATGAGCCATGGCCTTAATTCGGGGAAGGATCTTCTCGGTGGGTTGTAAAACCAGGTGCCGGGGCTGTCCGCTCTCCCATTTCCCCCCTGTTGAATCCGGATCCTCTAGGTGATAATCCGCCACTGCAGCTGCCTGGATAATCCAGTCATAGCTCCGGCGGTCCAGCATGGCCTCCAGTTCCCGGCGGAAGTCCTGGTAGTCGGCGTAACTCCGAGTCTGACCAGAAATCCCCGGGGACAGGTCCATCCGGTCGTAATGCAGCAGATCCACCTGCCAACCCCTGCTTTCCAGCTCCCGGGTTATGGTAAGGGCGGTCTGTCCCGAGGAGGTGTTTTCCACCCAGCGGACAGCATCCAGGGGCTGGCGCATGGCCCCTCCGGTTACCAGTACCCTGCCAAGCTGCGGTCTGCCGGTTCGGTCAGCCCCCGGCGCCGATCTCGGAGGTGGGCTACTGAGGCCGGTTGTTCCTACACTCTGGTGAACCAACCCCGGGCCGGCCCAGGTCTTTTCCGGCGCCGGGCCTCTACCCGCACCCGGGGTTCCTTCACCTTGCCGGGTCAAAGCGTCGGAGGGCTCATTTTCCCGGGAATTTTCCGGTCCCGTCCCGCCCTCCGGAAGGTCTTCTCCGCGGAACAACCGGGATACCAACCGGGCTGTAGTCTCCGGAGACAGGAGCCGCCCGCCCCCCTCATCTCCGCAGGCGAGTCTGCCGCTCTCCCAGGGCAGAATCCGGCATCCCCAGGTTTCCAGGCGCGCCAGGGACTGCCGGGTGGCCGGATGGTTCAACATGGCGCTATTCATTGCCGGGGCTATCCAAAAGGGTTTGGTCTGATTATTTGCCAGAAACAGGGCGCCCAATAGATCCGGGGCCAGGCCCGCTGCCAGCTGGTTGATCCGATTCGCCGTGGCCGGGTAGAGCAGAAACAGGTCGCTCCACCGGCGCAGCTCGATATGCTCCATGCTGTCCCGGGCGGCAAAAAGATCATGCAAGACCGGCCTGCCCGATAGTGCCTCCAGGCTCGTGGCCCCGACAAAACGCAGCGCCCCGGGGGTAGCGACGGTCTGGACGGTATGCCCCTGTTTTACCAGCAGACTGAGGAGGGCGCAGGCCTTATAGGCGGCTATGGATCCGGTGAGAATTAGGGTGATGTTCATGCCCCTTCCTCCAGGACCAGATTATCGATGAGCCGGATCCCCTCCAGTACCACCGCGGCGAACCGCCGGGCCGGCTCACCCGGGCCGAGATCCCGGCGGTCTACCAGGTAGTCAACCTGGAACCCCAACTGTTCCAGTTCCCTGACGGCCCGGGGGGCATCCTTTGACCCGCGAAGAATGGGGTACAGTTCCCGGGCACGCTCCAGGCCCCGGGGACTCAGGAGGCGGTTTCGGGAACTCATGGCGAGCCCCGAGGTCTCCCGAACCACCGGACAGGGTACAATCTCCGTGGGAAGGAAAAAGTCTTCCGCCATCCGGCAAATCAAGAGATACTGCTGATAATCCTTTTCTCCAAAATACGCCCGGCTCGGCGCGGTTAATACCAGCAGCTTCAGCACCACCGTCAATACCCCCTCAAAGTGGCCCGGCCGGGAAGCCCCGCAGAGCTGGGTGCTAAACCGGGATCCCTCGGGTTCTTCCAACCGGAGCGGCCCCTGATTATCCGGGCCAGCAAGACCTCCACCCTGCCGGCTGGACGCCGGGGTTTCGGGTGCAGCCTGCGCCTCTCCCTGATCCCCTGTACCGGTTCGTCTTCGGCCCGCAGGAGAATCCCCGGGAAGTTCCGAATCATCCCCCGCCCGGAGAATTCCTGCCTCCCGCACCTCGAATCGGAAATCCCGGCTGTACATCTGCTCCGCCCGGGGTAGAAACACTGCATCCACCCCCAAAGACTCCAGAAGCGCCCGGTCGGCATCCCAGGTCCGGGGATAGTCATGCAGATCCTTGGGATCGTTAAACTGAGTGGGGTTCACGAATATGCTGACCAGGGTAACCTCGTTCTCCGCCAAACTCCGCCGAATCAAACTGGCGTGCCCGGGATGCAACGCCCCCATGGTCGGAACAAAGCCGACGGACGGAAGGCCCCGGAGTGCCGGCGAGGATGATCCGGACCCGGAAACCCCGGCCCTCAATGGATGGGGATTGTGCCCTCCCGGCGCAACCGGCGTCGGTTCGATCGAGCTGCCCGGCTCAGGTCCTATCGAGCTGCCCGGCCCCGGTTCCATTGAACTCCCAGGCCCCGGGGCGGCAATGTTCCCCCCGGTCCGCCAGGAAGCCGAATGTCCCCTTCCCAGGCTGATACAATACTCCTGCCATTCCCTGGGATCCGTAATTACCTTCAGCTCAGCCATATACGGCCCCCTGCTCCTCCGCCCAGGCCGGATCCTGCCTGCGGTCCTGGGGACGATTCTGGGGCTGGTCTTTGGCTTGCTTGGGGGCGCGGTCATGGGCACCGGCCTTGGACTCGGGATTGCCGCCGTAGCTTTCCCGGGCTGAGGGGAAATCCCCGGAGCGCACATCCCGGACAAACTCATCCACCGCCTGGCGAACCAGCCGGCCCCCCGGCAGGTATTGGCGTACAAACCGGGGCAACCGGCCCTCCTCCGCCCCCGGAGTAAGTCCGAGCATATCCTGGAGCACCAGAACCTGGCCGTCCACATCCGGCCCAGCCCCAATACCGATAACCGGTATCCCTAAGGTCCCGGCCAGCTCCCGCCCCAGATCCGAGGGAATACCCTCAGCCACCAGGGCAAAACACCCCAGCTCCTCCAGCTGCCGGGCCCGATCCACCATCCGACGACGGGCCTCGGCATCCCTGCCCTGGACCCGGTACCCCCCCAAGGTATGTACAGCCTGGGGAGTCAGCCCCAAATGCCCCATAACGGGAATACCGCTGGCAATCAAATGGGGAATAAGCTCCACGTGACCCTCAAGCCCCTCGATCTTCACCCCGTCCGCCCCGGCCCGCATCAGGTCCCCGGCATTCCGCGTCGCCAGGTCTAACCCGCAGCGGGTGGATAGAAAGGGCATATCGGCGATAATCGTCAGTCCCGGTCCGCCCCGGCGCACCGCCCGTACATGGGCAGTCATCAGCTCCATATCCGCCGTCAGGGTGGAATCTCCGCCGTACATCACCATAGCCAGACTATCCCCCACCAGGACAGCATCCAATCCGCTATCCTGCAGCAGGGCCGCCGACCAGGCGTCATAACATGTTAAAACACTAAGGATTTCCCCCCGGGCCTTCGCCTGGGGAAACTGGGTGAGTTTTCTCATAGGGTCTCCTCTTCCCAGAAAGGGGTGGAGGTTCGCCATTGTCTAGGGTGATTCCCATGCCTCTGTCTCGCCGAAGTCCGGCAGAGTACAAGAAATGCCCGGCGGTCCATCCATTACCGGTACCCGTCGCTCAGGATCGAGTCCTTTCTGGAGACACTAGGGTTGTCGATACTCACGGCAGACCGCTCCGGACCCCGCCGAACCCTACCGCCCTTCCGGTGCAATGGGTTGCAGTCTCCACCGATCCGCCATGGTTGAATCGAGCCTACCCGGGGAAATCCGGTCTGTCAATACAACCGAAGCCCACCCGGACCACCCCGCCGTCCTCATTGGATAGGGTCATCTCCCCGGAATGCTGGAGACTCAGGGATTGAATAACCCGCAATCCGAAGTCATAACCCTGCCCCTGAATCAGATCCTGGGAAAACCCGGCCCCGTTATCCCGCACCTCGAGGTTCACCCCCGGGTCCGAGGACCGCAAGGCAATCTGGACCCGGAGCTCCTCCCCGGACATTCCCGCGTACTTCACCGCATTGGTTACCAGCTCGTTCACCGCAATCCCAATACCGATGGACACCTTGGTAGGCACCCGGATATCCTCCATATCTACCGTTACCGAATTCATGGAAATCACCCCCAAATCCACCAAATCAACCACCATCTGCTCTACCAGGGGCTTGACCGACACCTCAAGGAAATTACGCTCGGTATACAGCCGGCTGTAGATCTGGGAGATAACCCCGACCCGACGGCCTGCCTCGACGATCTGCTCCCGAGCCCGGGGCTGATCGACCTGTTCAGACTGGAGGTACAAAAGGGAATAAATGAAACTCAAATCGTTTTTCATCCGGTGGTGAATCTCCGCAATCCGGAGTTCCCGCTGGTGCATATCCTCGGATAGATTGTGGCGCATCAGGTTAATGGCTCGGAGCAGATCCCCCAGCTCGTCATCGTAAGCCCGTCTCCGGCGGATATCCAGGGGGGCTTCCAGATGCTCCCGGTCATCCTGCTTCAGCAAGACCGCCAGGCGTGTAAGATACTTCCCCACCTGGTGGTGGAACAGCAGGGCAATCCACAACCCGGTGGTCAGCAGAATCAGCATATGTCCGCCCAGAGACACCGCAACCCGTCCCAAAACCGCCCCTTCCACCAATCCCGGGTCCTGATAGATCCGGAGCATTCCCACCGGAAAGCCCTGCTCCCGATGAAAATAGGTCAGCTCCTCGGACAACACTGAAAATTCGGGCTGAACCGGTGCTCCCGCGGAAAAAACCTCGCCCTGATCGTTTTCCACCTCCACCCGGCTAATGGACGGAAACCGTTCGATTGCCTGGGCCTGCTGCTGGACCAGTATCCAGTCGGTCAACCAGAGACTTGATACCAGGGAGGGCAGATGGCTCTGCTGCACCTGGAAGATTTCCTGATCCACCCGCCGACGTTCCTGGTCGTAGAGCAGAACCCCCTCCAACACGGATACAAAAATACCTACCCCCACAATGATCAGGGATGTCATGAGAATAAACCGTAACCCTAGGGATCTATTCCAGCCAAATGCCATACAAACCTCCTAGTTTCTGGGGGGAATACCGGCCTGGGAATATCCCCGGGACACCATCTCTTGGTAGGTGCCATCGGCCTTCATAGCCCGGAGGGCATCGGCCAGGGGCTGAACCAATTCCCGGTAATCCCGGTGCAGGTACAGGTACATGGGCCTGGTGGCCAAGGGCGGCTCCAGATGCCGTATCCCCTGGTAGCCCAGGTCGGCCAGGACGGTGTACCCCGTGGCGTAATCGTAGAGGGCCACATCAATCCTCCCCTTATCCAGCATGGTAAACAACTCAACCTGGGTCGGTACCAGGATGACCCAGGGAAAATCCGCCGTCTGCTCCTCCAAGATCTTCCATCCTCGGACAATGCCGATGCTCAGCTCCCGCAAGTCTTCCCAGCTCCGAATCTGCAGAGCCTGCCGGCTGAAGGCAACAAAATCCATAACCATATTTGCCTCGGGCACCCGGACCAGGTTGGGAAAATCCTTCTCCATCCCCGCCACCCGGTTCAGCTCACCCTGAAAAATCCCCGCATTTACATCGTACAGGGCCTGTTCCGTGGGGTTATAGACGACCTTCGCCCTACCCCCAACCCGCCGGAATGCCTCCAGAATTATCTCATCGAGCATCCCCGTTCCCTGGCAGTTGGATAAAAAGTTCTGATAACTGGTACTGATAATAACCGGCTCCTCCGCCTCCAGCCTGCTCTGCCGGGGTGATTCAGCCAAGCCGGCCAGGGGCAGGCAAACCCACACCAGGGCCGCCAGAGCAGCCAAGCCTGACCCGCGCCGGGAATACCATCCTCCGGGAGCCCTTCTCTGCCGCCGGGTGCTGTACGCCATGGTTCACCTCCTGCCACCATTTAAGTATAGGATAGTGCGCAAAAGCTTGTAACGTTTCCCTTTAGCGGCGCTGTCCCTGGGGCAGGCCACCAGGCGTCACCGCTATATCTGGTGTAGGTTACAATCTTTTGCGCACTCAGTAAGTATAGGGTACCCGGAGGATATTGGTTGATCAAAATCCATGGCGAACCGGTTGTCTCTGGTTTCGGTCGCTCCAGCCTCGATTGTCCCGGGCTGGGCCGATCTCCGGTTATCCCAGCCTTGGCGGTTTTAGCGGTCATTTTTCAACACGGCTGTCCATACCCCCACGGGTATGGTAAGCTAGGGGTGATGCAGCAACTACACGATTACCAGGCTCCGCGGTCCGCCTTCCTGCCGGTGTGCAAGGAGGATCTATCCCCGGGTTCCGAACTTGATATTATTTTTGTTACCGGGGATGCCTATGTGGACCATCCCAGCTTCGGAACCGCCCTCTTGGCACGGATTCTGGAGAACCAGGGGTACCGGGTGGGAATAATCGCCCAGCCGGATTGGCGCAGCACCCGGGATTTCACTCGCCTCGGTCGGCCCCGCCTCGCATTCTTCGTAACCGCTGGCAATATGGATTCCATGGTTGCCAATTACACTGTGGCAGGAAAACCCCGGAAGGACGATGCCTACTCCCCGGGCGGTTTGGGGGGCCGGCGCCCGGACCGGGCGACCCTGGTGTACTGTACCCGCATTCGAGAGGCATTTAAGCAGACAGACATTGTCATAGGAGGCATTGAGGCCAGTCTACGGCGCTTTGCCCACTACGATTATTGGTCGAATTCCCTACGCCGATCCATGCTCATCGACTCTAAAGCCGACCTGCTGGTCTACGGTATGGCCGAACGCAGCGTCGTGGAGATTGCCCGCCAGCTTTCCGCAGGCCGGCGGGCCGGAGAACTGCAGCATATTCCCGGAACCCTCTGGCGCTGCAGGGCTGAGGATGCCCAGAGTATCCAGGTCATAGCAGACACCTGGCCATCCCTCATCCAGGACGACGCCGCCGGGCTGCCCGAAGCACGGCTGTTACCCCGGAAGATCCAGAATCTGCCCGGCTGGGAAGACCTCAAGGATCCCCGGCTCGGCAAAAACCACTACAGCCAAAGCTTTCTTGCCCAGCACCGGAACACCGATGCCCTCAACGCCGATATCCTAACCGAGGCCTACGGCCCCTGGCTGGTGGTGCAAAATCCCCCGGCACTTCCCCTCTCCGCCTCGGAATTCGATGCACTCTACACCCTGCCCTTCACCCGCACCTTCCATCCCGATTACCTGGAGGCCGGGGGGGTCCCCGCCATAGAGGAGGTCCGCTTCTCCCTGGTTTCCAGCCGGGGTTGCTTCGGGGGCTGTAGCTTCTGTGCCCTGACCTTCCACCAGGGTCGGCGCATCCAGGCACGAAGCGGCGATTCCCTGGTCCGAGAAGCGGAGCTACTAACCCGGCTTCCGGGATTCAAGGGCTACATCCACGATGTGGGGGGCCCCACGGCGAACTTCCGGCGGCCTGCCTGCGAGAAACAACGCAGGGTTGGGGTCTGCAAGGACCGTCAATGCCTGCATCCCCGGTTATGCAATCAGCTGGTGGTGGATCATCAGGATTACCTGGGAGTTCTACGCCGGCTGCGCAGCCTGGAGGGTATAAAAAAGGTCTTCATCCGATCGGGAATTCGCTTTGACTATCTATTAGGTGATTCCAATGGAGAGTTCCTGACTGAATTATGCGCCCACCATGTGTCGGGAAAACTCAAGGTAGCCCCGGAGCATATCAGCCCCCGGGCCTTGGCGGCCATGGGTAAACCCCGTCCCGAGGTATTCCAACAATTCGCCCACGCCTTCAAGAACACCAACCAACGCCTGGGCAAGAATCAGTTTATGGTTCCCTATTTCATATCAAGCCATCCCGGTACCACCCTGGCGGACGCTCTGGAGCTGGCGCTGTATTTCCGGGATCAGGGCGGAACCCCCGAACAGGTCCAGGACTTCTACCCCACCCCGGGAACCTTGGCTACCTGTATGTACTATACGGGAATCGACCCCCGGACCGGTAGGGAGATCTACGTATCCCGATCCTACCAGGAAAAGGCCATGCAGCGGGCGCTGCTTCAATTCAGGGATCCCAAGAACCATGGGAAGGTCCGCCAGGCCCTGGAGACCCTGGGAAGAACCGACCTAATCGGGCAGGGGAAGCAGTGTTTGGTGCCGGGAGCATTCAAATCCCCCCCGGGAAAACCCGGCGCCGATCAAAAACGGCATCAGAATCCCAAAAGCCGCCACCGCAGTTCCGAGAACAGAAGGAATACCCCGGGTGGTAGGGGACGGTCGAACCACCGTACCTCGAAATGAAGGTGGTTGCCCGTAGAGCGGCCGGTGCTGCCTACCCTGCCTATCCCGGATAAGCCCTTAAAGACCCAGTCCCCGGCCTCGACGGAGAGGCTCTCCATGTGGCCGTAGCGGGTGGAAAACCCCAGCCAATGGTCTACCTGTACCCAGTTCCCCAGGGTATCGCTCCAGCCGGCATGCCGTACCACCCCGGATTTCGCCGCCCGGACAGCCGTTCCTCCCGGAGCGGCGATATCTATGCCCTCGTGGATTTCCAGAGAGAGGGCCAAGGAAGATTCAGGACGACCGCGGAGGAAAAAACCCGAGGTCACCGGTCCCCGCAGGGGATGGAGAAAGGGGGGAATGAGGAGCCACAGCAGCACCAGGATTGCCCCTGCCCCGGCCATCCAGCGGTACCATCTGCGGCGACGCTGGCCGGTGGTCTGGAAGCGGGCCAAGTGGCGCCGTTCTTTTTTTATTTCCCGGCGCAGCTCCCGGTTCGCCCGGCGTTGTTCCCGGTTCACCCTGCGCTGGGTCTGGTTCGCCCGGCGTTGTTCCCGGTTTACCCTGCGCTGGGTCTGGTTTGATCGGCGTTGTTCCCGGTTCGCGTGACTACGGTTTCGGTTCTTGTTATGTTGGTTTCGGTTCGCCCGGGGCTGTGCCGGGTTTGAACGGTTCTGTGACTTGTACACCCGGGGCTGTTTCCGGTTTTCCCAAGATGGTGCCGGGTCTGAACGGTGGCCTTCCCGGGGAAGCCCGGACTGCTCAGGAATTATGGTGGACTGATTCCTGCCTTGCTGCTCCACTTCGGCCCCCTAGAGCCCTTCTTCCACAGCAAATGCCAGGAGGTCCCGGACCCGGGCATGGCTTTCCAAGGGATGGCGGAGGTGACCCTCCAGATTAATGGTGTACCGGTTGCGACGGCCTTGTTTCTCCTTGGTTATTACCCCCGCAGCCTCCAGGTCCTGAAGGATTCTTTGTACCGCCCGTTCAGTAATCTGTACCCGGGCGGCAATATCCCGGATGCGGGCATGGGGATTCTGTACCAGGCAAATGAGTACGTGGCTATGATTAGAGAGGTAATTCCAGCCAGGTTGTCGTCCCGGTTGATTCAATTCGGTCATGGGTGTAACTATATCCTTTTCCTGGCTCTTTGTCGCCGTTCGCCGCCACTTCGTATACCCGAGGTCAGAGAGCCCCACCTCCTAAGATGGACACAATCACGTATCCCGGTCAGGAGCCCCTTGACCATTCCAGAGGCCAGGAATATTCTAGCAATTAGAGATGCAAAACCTCATAGTTGTCAGCCGACTGGAAGATTTACCCGGACCTATCGAAGGGGCGGATGTTGTTACTGCACGGTCCTACCTGACCGATCCGGACTATACCCGGGTAAAGGACCTCAGGGTCTATAACCTGTGCCGGAGCTACCGGTATCAATCCGCGGGATACTATGTTTCCCTCCTGGCTGAAGCCCGGGGGCACAGCATACTGCCCGGGGTTGCGACCCTCCAGGACTTCCGTTCCATCAGCGTAATTAAATCCATGAGCGAGGACCTGGAGTACCTTATTCAAAAGGGGCTCAAGCGTCTCCAGGGTGATGAGTTCACCCTAAGCATCTACTTCGGCCAGAATCTGGCGAAGCAGTATGAGGCCCTGGCCCGGGCCATCTACGGCCTCTTTGAGGCTCCCCTGCTCCGGGTTCATTTTACCCGGACGAAACGGGGCTGGGAAATCCAGAGTGTGGGGCCGGTTTCCCTGAAGGAAATCCCAGAAAACCACCGGGACAGTCTATTGGCCTTCGCCCAGGCGTTCTTCAAACGTCGGGCGGTGGTCCGCCGGAGCAAAAAACAGCCCAAATACAGCCTGGCCATTCTCGTCGATCCCGATGAACCCGCACCGCCCAGCGATCCGAAGGCAATTAAGCGCTTTGTCCGGGCCGCTGAATCCCTGGGACTGGAACCCGAGGTCATTACCCGGAGCGACTATTCCTACCTACCCGAGTACGACGGGCTGTTCATCCGCGCCACCACCAGTGTAACCAATATGACCTACCGGTTCGCCCGGAAGGCCTGGGCCGACGGACTGGTGGTCATCGACGATCCCCAATCTATTCTGCGCTGCACCAATAAGGTCTATCTCGCCGAGCTCCTGGAGCGCCATAAAATCCCCACCCCCCAAAGCATCGTCATTCATAAGGACAACTGGGAACGAATCCCTTCGGAATTGGGGTTCCCGGTGATTCTCAAACAGCCCGACTCGAGCTTCAGTATGGGTGTTGTCAAGGTCAGCGATTCCGGCAGTCTTAAAACAACCCTGGAAGAATTCTTAAACGGCTCAGACTTCGTAGTGGCTCAGCGGTACACCCCTACCGACTATGACTGGCGCATCGGCATTCTGAACCAGAAACCCCTCTTTGCCTGTAAGTACTTCATGGCCCGGGGGCACTGGCAGATCTACAATTGGCAGGCGCCATCGGGTCACCGCTCGGGCAAATGGGAAACCCTTGCCCTGGAAAACACTCCCCCAGAGATCGTAAAAATCGCCCTGAAGGCAGCGAACCTGATCGGCGACGGCTTCTACGGAGTGGATCTCAAGATGACCGAGAACGGGCCTATGATCATAGAGATAAACGATAATCCCAGCATCGAAAGCGATGTTGAGGACCTGGTCCTTAAAGATCAGCTCTACGCCCAAATCATGGGCTACTTCGCCTGGAGAATTCAATTGAAAAAAGGAAGCGTCAATGGCATCTAGCCCTTCGGATCAAGCCCGCACCCCGGAGGCGTCCCCCTCGGGGAACCGCCCGCAACAAACCCCCGACTCTTCTCTGCAAGACCCGCACCCGGTTCGATCCGGCGGGGCTTCCCAGCCCCCGGCCCTCCTGGAGGCTGGGGGAATCGAATTGGAGTATGCCATCGTGAGGGCCGACACCTTGGCTGTTGTTCCCAGGGCGGAGACTCTCCTGGGCAGCGGGGCCAGCGAGGTGGAACATCCCCCGCTATCCTGGTCCAACGAGCTGGTGATGCATGTTATTGAACTGAAAAACCCACTGCCCGTGACCGACCTCACGGAGCTGGAACCCAGTTTCCGGGCCCAGGTAGGGCAGGTAAACAATACCCTCCTCCAGCTTCCCCAGGCCTGCTGCCTGCTGCCCACGGGAGCCCATCCCTGGATGGATCCGGCCAAAGAAACCCGGATGTGGCCCCATGAACAAACCGAGATCTACCAGGCATACGACCGGATTTTCTCGACCCGAGGACACGGTTGGGCGAATCTCCAGAGCTGCCATCTGAACCTGAGTTTTAGAAGCGACGAGGATTTTTTCCGGCTGCACACCGCCATCCGCCTGCTTCTGCCCCTGCTCCCCGGTCTATGGGCATCCACCCCCTATCTGGGCGGCACCTACGCCGCGGCGATGGACGCCCGTTTGGAAACCTATGCGGGCAACCAGCATCGGATTCCCGAGATCGCCGGGGACATCATTCCCGAGCAGGTTTCAACCATAGAGGAATACCACCAGCTCGTTCTCCAACCCATGTACCGGGCCATCGCCCCCCAGGATCCCGAGGGCCTGCTCCAGGAAGAGTGGCTTAACAGCCGCGGAGCCATCCCCAAGTTCAGCCGGAACAGCATGGAAATCCGGATCCTCGATCTTCAAGGCCACCCCACCAGGGATCTCCTCTTCAGTCTGGTAACCATTGCCCTGATCCGCCGCCTGGCCTTTGCAGATTCCAAGGAACTCCGGGACCTGTCCAAGACCCCCCAGGAAATTCTGGTATCCCAGTATCGCCGCTGTGTCAGCCAGGCCAGCGCAGCACCCCTGAGCCTTCCCTACATCCCTCGCATTTTTGCCGATCTTCTCCCCCGAGGCGGCCAGGCTCCCCGGGTCCGGGATTTTTGGACAGCAGCCCTGCATTGGTTCGCTTCCGACCACGCCCTGCCCCCAGCCCTGGAGGCGGACCTTCAAGACTGTCTTACCGAGTATCCCCACCGAGGCAGCTTGGCAGAAACCTTGTATCAGGAATTGGGTCCCGCGCCCAGCCGAAGCCAGCTCTTCCAGAGCTACCGCCGGTTAGCTGCCGGCCTTCCGGGAGCCGAGTCTCTACCCCCGGCCCCGGGAAAACACCCGGCCGAACAATGATCTGGACTTATCCTGCTTCTGCTTGGGCTTGCCCTCAAATACCCGCTGAACCTCCACCGCCTGGAGATGCTGGGTATCCCCCGCTTCCCCGACCGGCCGATCCGACAGCCCGCGGATAACCTCTTCCCGGCCGTAGAGAATCACCTCATCACCCTCATAAATTGAAGTACTGCCCCGGGGCACCCCGACATAGTAACCGTCTCCCCGTTGGACACCGATAATCAGCACTCCCTCATCGGAAAGCTGCAACTCCGCCACAGTCCGCCCGGCAAGCCAGTTTCCTTCCCGAACCGGCAGCTTAACGATCTCGAACTCCCCGCTTAAAAACAACAGAGAATCGTAATCCTTGGCATACACCCGGGTAAAGCGCCGTAAAAACCGTTCAATTATCCGGCTGAGAACCCTGTCCAACAACCGTGAGCGGCTGATCAGGTACAACACCAGGAGCCCTCCGACAATGATGGCGACCCGGAGAAGTAAATCTGTATCCGTACTGGGCTGGACAAAGGTAATGATCAGGGATGACATAAAGGACACCAGCCCTACATTACCCAGGAGCATCAGATTGAGAATTATCTTCCGTCGCACGGGGTGGTTTACAATAGACTCGGTCTCACGGCTGGTAAACCCTGTAGTAGTAAAGGCTGAACGTGCCTGAAATTTCGCAATGTCGTCGGACATACCCGTAAGTTTGAGCATTATTGCCGCAACCCGTACTACCAGAAGGGACACAAGGATGATCACAAAAAATGAAACAATAGACGCCATAGGTATCCCCAGTATAACCGTCGGGCCACAAAAAAGGTATGGCTACCGGGCAATTCATGGGGATAAACTATCTTGACAGCCCGGGTATGCCACGGTAGGGTTAGAGAAGTACCTGATAAATTCACTAATCTTTTAGGTTAGTGTAGGTGATTCTAACGAGGAGGACCATCCATGGCTATTTCACTTACCGATAAGGCTAAGACCCAGCTTCTCAAGCTGGATATCAATCACGATCAATTTCTGCGTGTCTGGGTAGAGGCAGGGGGCTGCCAAGGCCACCACTACCAGGCCGCCATAGATACCCAGCGTCAGGACGACGATGTAGAGGTCTACAAGGATCAGGACCTCAGCATCATCGCCGACCGCTTTTCCACCCCATTCTTCGCCGAGGTAGACATCGACTACTCCGACGACCTCATGAAGGCCGGTTTCAAGTTTACGAACCGCCAGGCTGTAAGTACCTGCGGCTGCGGCAGCTTCAAAACCGCCGAAACAGCAGGCGCCACGGGTTAATCCCGATACTCCTGAAGCCTGGGGAAAAATCATTTGACCTAGTGCCGATTGCAAAGGCCCTTTGCCGTCGCCACGCGCAATAATGAAAAAAACCCGGGAAGGCCGGTGCAAATTTGGTGGAGGAGCGCTGCACCGGCCCCGGGTGGAAGAATTCATTTTCTATCGGGGCCAGCAGAGGCCCCGGTCTACCGGTACGAGCGACCCCGGAAGAATCAGGCACCTGCCCGCCCCCGATTCCGGGTCAGGCCCCGGGCAAACACCCGAGTCCGGGAGCCTGTTGGAGGATCTGGGATACATGCTTCAGCATATCCTGGGAAACCCGGGATAGATCGTACTCGGGATGCCATCCCCAGTCCTGCCGGGCCGGGCTGTCATCCACAGATCGCGGCCAGGAATCGGCAATGTCCTGGCGGAAATCCGGCTTGAAGCTCACAGCAAAATCACCATAGACCCTTCTAATTTCCCGGATAAAATCCCCGGGATCGGCGGAAAACCCGGAAATATTGTAGCAACGCCGGGTTAACAGCTCGGCCGGGGCATCCATCAGGGCGTCCACAGCCCGAATAACATCCTTCATATACATAAAGGGCAGTCGGGTACCCTCGGTCAGAAAACAGCGGTACCTCCGGCCCTGGACCGCATGCACGAAAATATCCACAGCGTAGTCGGTAGTCCCACCCCCAGGCTCGGTTTTATAGCTGATAATTCCGGGAAAGCGCAGGGACCGCACATCCAGCCCGTACCGCTGGACGTAGTATTCCAGGAGCAGCTCCCCGGCAACCTTGGTAATCCCATACATACTCCCCGGCCGGAGCACCGTTTCGTTGGGAGTCATATCCCTGGGGGAATCCTGGCCGAAAACCGCAATAGAAGAGGGAAGAAACAATCGGCCGACACCGTGTTTCCGGGCTGCCTCCAACACATTCATGGTCCCTGTCATATTCACATGGTAGGCCGCCTGGGGGTTCTCCTCCCCCTTGCCGGACAGGATGGCAGCAAGATGGTAGATCGTCTCGAAGCGGTGTTCAGTTAAAAGGGATTCCAATGCCCGGGCATCGGTTACATCAAGATGAACCCAGGGCTGCCCTGCGGCTGGACTGCCTGCCCGGGGGGGACGGATATCGGCTGCCATTACCTGGTCGGAACCGTGCATAGCCCGGAGATGCTCTGTTAGCTCTGTGCCGATCTGACCAAAAGCGCCGGTTACCAGTACCCTCATCCTTGCCTCCCTCTTCAATGTGGTTTAATATATTGAACAACCTTTGTTCAATATATTGGACTCAGACGGACTTGTCAATATTTTTGTCCAATATATTGAACGAAACACGAGGGCTCCGGGGATTCTCCCTGGATCGCTTGTACGGTGAATAGAATGGAGGAGCATAACCCATGGACTCTCAGAGCACCAATATCCCCGAGGTGGGGCCCACAATCCGCACCCTGCGTACCCGGCAGAACCTGAGTCTCGCCGAACTGGCGGCGCGCTGCGGAGTCTCTAAATCCATGATAAGCCAGATTGAGTCGGGGAAGACTAACCCTACCCTTGCGATGATTTGGAAGATAGCCCGGGGGCTGGGTGCCGATATCCAGATGCTCCTGAACCTTCCCGGAACCTACCCAGGCGCGGATGAACAAACCTCGAAAACCGCCCGGCAGGATCCGCCCCCCCCGGGGGAAGACCTGCCCAAGCGGTTTATGCACTTTCAATCCGACGGTTTCACCCAGCTTCAAGCCGATAAGCCCGGGATCCACTTCTCCGTTCTAACCCCCCTGGAGCAGGCTGAAGACCTAGAAATCTACATGATCACCCTCCAACCCGGTTCCCGTCTACAATCCCATCCCCACCTCCCGGGGACAGAAGAGTATCTCACCCTCCTGGAGGGCCAGCTGGAGGTGGGAACCCCGGAGCGCTCAGCCCGGCTGAAATCCGGTGACTTCATCCTGTACCAGGCCGACGGCCCCCACTTCATGCATAATACCGCCCAAAGCCCGGCGGTGGTGCATCTGGTAGTCCGGTTTCGGTCCGCCAAACCCCGGCACCGCCGAAAACCCGCTGACCCCATCGGCTCGGCTAATCCTGACCGAGAGCATCCAAAAGCTGCTGTTTACGGCGGGTAAAATCCGGTTTTGTAAGGCCATGGAGGCTCCGTCCCTCCCGGTCCGGCACATCCATCTCCCGTACAACCCGGGCAGGCCGGGCGGAGAGCACGATTATCCGGTCCGATAGGTAGAGGGCCTCATCAATATCGTGGGTCACAATAAGCAGACTTGTCCCCAGACGGTGCACCAAATCCAAGAACCACTGGTGCAGGCTCGCCCGGGTTAACGCATCCAGCCGAGCGAAGGGTTCATCCAGAAGCATCAAGCGGCTGCTGGCCATGTAACTACGCATCAACGCCGCCCGTTGACGCATGCCCCCGGAGAGCTGAAAGGGGTAGGCCCGGGCAAAGCCCTCCAGCCCGAAGGCGGGGAGCAGCTCCTCCACCGCCTGATGGGCCTGGGCCCGACTCATCCCCCCCAGGGTCAGGGGCAGGGCAATATTCCCCCCCACCCGGCGCCAGGGCAGGAGCAGATCCTCCTGCTGCATGTAACTCACCCCGCCGGGCTTGCCGGTGCAATCCCTGCCGTCCAGAAAGACCCGGCCCCGGGGAGGGGCATCCAGCCCGGCGGCCACCGACAGCAGGGTGCTCTTTCCGCAGCCCGAGGGCCCGAGAATGGAAACCACCTCTCCCCGCCGGACCGACAGACTCACATCCTCCAAAACCGGTAACCCGGGATAGGAAAAACTGATGCCCTCCAGGGCCAGGATAGGATCTCCTTGGGGAGCCCCCTCCCGGCTGTTTTCATCCCTACCGGGGAAGGAATTCATTGGTATACGCCTGGTCAACGTCAAGCTGCTGCTCCAGGAACCCCTCGCCGTAGAGCCACCCGGCATAGCGGCTCCAAACCTCCCGGCGTTGGTGTCCCCACACCGGAGCCTCGGCCTGGTACTGATCCGCCAAGAATGCCTGACTCTCCCGGGCAAGCTCCAAGGGAATCTCCGGAACCGCCTCGACGAGAATAGCCGCTGCAGCATCGGCCTGGGTCATGGCGAACTCGTAGCCCTTCGTCAGAGCCGCTAGGAACCGGGAAATCAGCCCTGGTTCTTCCTCTATGAGGGATTCTGAAGTGATTATAACGGGGGTGTAATAGTCAAATACCGGGTTAACCTTCCCCAGATCCACATAGTCCAGCTCTACGCCGCGGATCTGAGCCTCAATTCCCGTCCAGGCCCAAAAGATCCAGGCAAAATCTATATCCCGCTGGATGGATTGGAAAAAATCCGCAGACCCGATGTTCAGAAACTCCACCGTTGATGGGTCTGCCCCGGCCTGTTCCATTAATGCATGGATGGTAGCCTCCTCCACCGCACTACCCCAGCCGCCGTAGCGCTTGCCCTCGAAATCTGCCGGCCCTTCCAGGTTCCGGGATGCCGGCCCTGCGAAGCCGGAGGTGTTATGCTGGATAACCGCTGCTATGGAAACCACCGGCACCGGGTTCTGGGCCGTCCTGGCAAAGGTTACCCCCTCCTGGTAGCTGAACCCGAATTCGGCCCGGCCGGCAGCCACCATGGCGTCCGCCCCGATCTCCGAAGGCTGGACAATCTCCACATCCAGCCCCTCCTGGGCGAAAAACCCCTCGGCTTGGGCGACATAGGCACCGGTATGGTTGGTATTGGGTACCCAGTCCAGCACCAGGGTAATCTTTTCCAGGGGCTGATCCCCAGGGACATCGGTTCCCTCAGCTGCTCCGCCTCCGAAGCCCAGGGCCGCTGGGCCCGCCAACAATACAATCATCAAAAACACAATATGGTTAATTCTCATGCTATCTCCTTTTATTTGTTCATAAACCAACGTCATGCGCCAGATTCTTCGTCGGGGCTGTACCCGAGGTGCATGAACCTTCATCCTATTCATCATTCGTACCCATCCAGGGCATAACCATCCGCTGAATCAGGGCGGTGAGGCCGTAGAGAACCATGGACAGTACGATGATGACCCCAATGGCCGCAAAGACCCGCTCCACCGCAAAGGATTTCTGGCTTCGGATCAGGTAAACCCCCAATCCCTTGGACCCCCCTAACCACTCTCCGATGACCGCCCCCATGACACTGTAGGTTACGGCGATCTTCATGCCCGCAAACAAGCTGATCAGAGCCCCGGGCAGCTTCACCACCCAGAAAATCTGGAGCTTCCCAGCCCCCATGGATTGCAGCAGACGTATCCGGTTCTGGCCCACCCCCCGGAACCCCTGAAGCAGACTCAGAAGCACGGGAAAAAAACAGACCAGCACCACAACGATGATCCTGGGGGCCATGCCGAACCCGAACCAGAGGATGAATAAGGGAGCCAAGGCGATGAGGGGCACCATCTGGCTTCCCAGCACCAGGGGGTAGAGGCTGTCTCGGACCAGGGGCAATGCGTCCATGATCATGGACAGGACCAAGGCCAGACTAACCGACAGTACCAGGCCCCCCGCCGCAACCCCCAGGGTGGTCAGGGCGTGGCGGCTGAGCACATCCCGCTGGGTCCAGAGGGTATCCAGGATCTGGAGAGGCCCGGGCAGAATGAAGGCTGGCACCCAGCCGCTGCGGCTCACCAGATGCCAGAGCACCACCAGCCCGGTTAGAATCCCCACCGCTCCCAGACGGGGTGAGTACCCCCGACCTGCCGCCCTCACCGTGGAACGCCGTCCCTTCCGGGGGGGCTTTCCGGGATTCCGCGTCGGAGGAGTCGTGTGCCCTGTTTTATCTTCACCGGGGATCTCCATGGCCGCTCACCGGTACTTATGCAGTTTTTCGTCGAAGGTCACCCCACGGGTGCTGTAGTCAATCTTCACCATGGACAGTACCCGCTCCGCCCCCCGGGAGGTGCAAATCTCCTGGGCCTTGGCGACAATTCCGAGCAGCTCATCCAGTTCGCCCTCCATGGTGGTCTCCATGGGCCCCACAATATAGGGTACCCCGGTAGATGCAATGTACTCGATGACCGCATCCACTACCTCGTATACCCGACCGGATTCAACCTTGGGTATGATTTGCAAACTCACATGAATGGCCATGCCTTCCTCCTTGAGTCGTTAGGTGTCCCTAGTGTGCAAAAGAATCTACGGTACGCCGGTTAGAGGGGGTGATCCCTGAGCCACCTTGGTGGCACTCTTCTCGGCCTGCCGCTACGCAAGGTTCTGAGCACTAGGTCTCGACTATTTAGGGTGATTTGAACGCGCGCCCCCGGAACAACTGGCTCCGGGGTTCAAAAAAACCCTATTCAGCCGATAACAGCTGCATAGGGTCCGGGATGTCTGCGGGATAGGGTTTGTTGTTTGAAAAACGGATCACGCCGCTTTTCAAAGCGCTTCCTACGCTGGCATTACCCAGATCAGGTCTAAGGGTCGAAGCACCACACTTCCTCTCAGCCGGCTTACCAGCTCCCCTATGCATTCTTTCCTGTACCCTATCCCCTGAACCCCCACATGTCAAGGGCAGAATGGGTGGAGGGCGTTCCTGGCACCTAGGCTGTTTATAAACACCCAGAATCACCACCCCAGCCGGACTTGATACGTAAAAAGCAAATCCGCTATAGTCAAATCATGGAATTTAGAGCAAGTCATATTCTCGTTAAGGACAAGGCCCTGGCGGAGCGCCTTTTAAAGCAGATCAAGGGCGGCGCCCGGCTGGAAGAACTGGCCAAGGATTTTTCCACCTGTCCGTCGAAGAGCAAGGGCGGCGATCTGGGATGGTTCGGTCCGGGAAAAATGGTCAAAGAGTTCGAGGCTGCCTGTGCCAAACTCAGTCCCGGACGGATAAGCCCGGTGGTACGGACCCAGTTCGGCTACCATATTATCAAGCTCACAGGCCGTAGATAACCCCGGGTTTAATGTAACGTTTTCATTATATTACATTGCAGATACACTCCTTTTGTAATACTATTGTTACATAAGGACCCTTTCTATGAAGTACAGCCTAATGAACGACCAGGATATCATGGAGGATCTGGCTCGGCGGATTGATTCCCTCAGGATCCAAAAACACCTAAAGGACAGTGATATCGAGTCACTAGGGGGCATTTCCCGCCAGCTTCTTTCAGATTTTCGCCGGGGAAAACGGGGCATCAGTCTGAAAAGCTTTATCCGGATTCTCCGGGGGTTGGGCGAGATAGATCGTCTGGACCGTATGCTGCCCCGGGAGCGGGAATTCCGCCCCCACCCGGACAGCCGGACCCTCCCAGTACGGGATGATCAGAGCAGACGGGTGCGGGATACTGGCCGCCCCCGGCGGGAGTTTACCTGGGGAGATGAAGAATGAGGGACTCGGTGCGGGTGAGCCTCTGGGGAACCACCATCGGCTACCTCGGCTACCCTCCCGGGGGAGGCCGGGTCGCAACCTTCGAGTACGACCCGGAGTTTATGAACTCCGGAATACAGGTTTCTCCCATCCACCTTCAGTATCCTCCGGGGCTGTTCCGGTTCCCGGACCTATCCGAACCTACCTTCAAGGGGGTTCCCGGGTTTATAGCCGATTCCCTGCCGGACCGCTACGGTACCCAGCTCATCGATATATACATGGCCGAAAAGGGGATTCCCCCGTCCCGGATTACCACCCTGGACCGGCTTCTGTATGTGGCAAACCGGGGCATGGGGGCCCTGGAATACCACCCCGGTGAAACCCTGCCCCTCCAGAGGACCAGCCTTACCCTTTCCATGCTGACGGAACTCGCAGATCTTGTTACCCGAAACTCCCGGGACCTCCAGCAACGCCTGCACTCTTCAGCCCATCGGGCAGCCGCCTTGTCCCTTATCCGGGTGGGATCCAGCGCCGGGGGAGCCCGGTCAAAGGCGCTGGTGGCAATTTCATCCCGGGGCACAATCTTGGACGGAACGGTAAACCACGGACCGGATTACAGCTACTGGCTGCTGAAATTCGACTCCCCGGAAAATCGGGACCGCGATTCCCCGGATCCCCAGGGACTACCCCGGGTGGAATACATCTACAGCCTGATTGCATCAGATGCAGGCATAGCCATGCCCCGAACACGGCTTATAGATGACGGGGAGATAAGCCACTTTCTCATAGAACGCTTCGATCGACGCCAGACCTCCCGGGGTTTGGATAAGGTTCATTATTGCTCCTGGGCGGGTATAGCCCATGCCGACCGGGACGGGGTGAACTCCTACGAACAGCTAGTCCTTCTATCCCGGCAGCTGCACCTGGGCCAGGAAGCAGAAACCCAGATCTTCCGCAGGGCGGTCTTTAATATCCTGGGCCGCAATCACGACGACCACACCAAGAACTTCGGCTTTCTTATGGATAGGGATGGAACCTGGTCCCTGTCTCCGGCCTTCGATCTAACCTACTCCTACGATCCCCGGGGACGCTGGACAAAACACCACCAAACCTGGCTCCAGGGAAAAAATGATCAATTCACCCAAGAGGATTTACTCGCCTTCGGGGGGTTTTGCAACCTCAGTTCCGCAAAGTCCCGGGAAATCATTACCCAAACCGCCGATGCATTCAGCCGGTTTTCCCTCCTGGCTAGTACCTACCGGGTGCCGCCAGCCCTGGCCCGGACAGTAGAATCAAATCTGCGGCTTTTTCTCAGCCCCCGGGGATAAGCGCTCAGATCCTTCAAAGCACCCACCCTGCCGCCCATCCCCTGCACCCTTCATCCCGCCCCGAATATCCTGGGGCCGCCTGGTTGCAGCCACCGGGAGCGCGCCAAGGGTGGGAACCCTCATATAGCGCGTAAACGGTTGTGCCTTTTCACCCCGACGCACTATCGGATCCTCAGCCAAAAGGCCCGGATTTTGCGACCTCCATGGTTGAATATCCCCGGCTCCCCCGCCAGCCAACCCCTGGGAATCCGGGACTCCAGGCGCTGGTAGGGTACCAGTAACAGCCCCGCCCAACCGGTGAAGCTTCGCCCCAAGTGGGAAATCATCCGGTCAAAGAGCCGTTCCTGATCCTCTTGCAGCCGGATATCGTAGGGAGGATTCAGCAAGATCCACCCGAGCACCGGTTCCGTGGTTAGACCGGGGACTGCTGCCGATCCGGGTTCGGGTGTGCCGGGGCTGGGATGAGGGGTTCCGCGGGTTTGGGTCTCGGGCCGGGGGCTCCAGGTGAAGAAGTCCTGTTCAACCAGGGTGATGTGCTCCCAGGGCCGCCCTGGGCCCCCGGTTCCACTGTCCGAATCCCGGGCATTCGAATCACCCAAGCCGGTAACCCCCTCCGCTCCCTCCATGACCCAACCGGCCCTGAGGGCTTCCAGGTTCGTACGCCAGGCCGCTGCCTGGGATTGGTCGAGTTCAATGCCCAGGAAGCGGATATTCCGGCTCATCCCGCCGCCGAGACCGGTCCGTCGGCTGTAGCGAAAACTCGCCTCCTGGAAATTCGGCCATCCCATACAGGCAAATGCCCGCCCCGCCCCGGGGCTCAGCCCTTCCAGCAGCAGCAAGGATTCCCACAGGAGGGTTCCTGAACCGCTCATGCCGTCCACCACCCAGCCTCCCTCCCGGGGCGGCCCAACCCGGTGCTGTAACTCGGCTACCAGCCAGGCAGCAAGATGTTCGGCAATAGGCGCTGCCCCGGGGGCAAGACGATATCCCCGGCGTCCGAGCTGATCCCCGGTGCTATCCAGGAGCAGCCTGCCCCGGGTGCCCCTATGCCGCAGGAGAATCCGCACCCGGGCTCCTGAGTCACCGGTCCCGGGTATGTACCCATCCCCCGCCGGAGTCTGGGATGCCTGGGATGCCTGGGATGCCTGGGATGCCTGGGGTGCCTGGGATGCCTGGGATGCCTGGGATGCCTGGGATGCCTGCCCTCCCCGGCCCTCCCGGGGCAGCTCAGACCAATACCGTCGCACAGCCTCTTCCAGGGTCGCCGCGGCCTTACCCTCGTGCTTCAGGGCGGAGGCCCGGAGCCTCGCCAGGTATTCTCCCTCCGGCCCGGGTATCCACAGTTCCCAGGGTACAGCCAAACACCGTTTGAATAACTCTTCCCGGGCGCCGGCCTTTATTTCACCGAGGGAAATCCACACCCTCCGGGCAAAGCGCAGGGAAAGATTCAGCTCATACACCTGCCGCAGTCCCGCGAGGATCCACAAGCCGTCCTGCTCGGCCTCCTCCACAGCGAACCCCATTTCCTCCAGTTGCCGGAGCAGCCCCGGCATCTGAAAACCGGCGCATTCAAGAAAAACCTGGAACTGCCGGGACAGAATCTGCCTCTTGATCCGTTTATCAAACACCTTAGGTACCCTCCCGGTACTGGACGGCTAATGCGGCGGCGTACAAACCCGCCATCTCGGTACGCCATATCCGCCGGCCCAAACCGGCAGCAGCGAACCCCTTTGCCGAAAAGGCCTGAATCTCCCGTTCCGTCCAGCCCCGCTCCGGCCCCACGGCAATCCGCAAAACCCCATCAGTCGGATCAGTCCCGGCCATACCCATGCTCAACACCCGATGGAGGGCCGGTATCCCCTCTCCCAGATGCAGTACAAACCGGGAGCCCGGGGCTGGGTTTGCCCCAGGAACCGGGCCGGTCTCTCGGCTATGCTGCCGGGCCTCCGTACCGTCCAACCAGGCGTCCCCGCCCCGGGGCATCCCGGGTTCCAAGGAGCCGAGGTAATCACCCACAGACCAAAACCGCCGAACCTCGGGCAGGTCGCAGCCCCCTCCTTGGCTCGCCCCGTCCAACAAATCCTCCCGCCAGAGCTCCTGGTTCCACACCTTAGAACTGAAGTACGACTTTTCCCCCAAATCGGTTCCGCAGACCGAAATCCTCCCCACCCCCAGGGTAGCCAGATCCCTGCACAACCGCCGCAGCACCGGCGGCCGAGGATGGCCCAGAATGAGCTCCACAGCCACCAACCCCGGCCCCGGCTCCAGCTCATCCTTCCCCGGAAAATCGAGTTCCAGGCTCTGTTTGCTGAGACGGAGCACCCGGGCCGTTCCCAGTCCCCCGCCCACAAGGCCCACCCGTATCTCCTGGCCGGCCTTGAGCCCGAGGATCTGCCGGCAGTGGATGTATCGCCGGTCTTCTGATTTAATAGGGAATCCCCACTCTTGGGGATGGAAAAGCAGTACATTCATGGTTGGAGGTATATATGAAAAATCACCCGTCATCTACCCGATCCGGCCTGGTCTTCCTCGCCTTTTTAGTCCTCCCAGTCCTTCCCCTCTGGGGCGAGGGTGATTCCAAGACCCCTGGCTCCGGCGCGTCCTCTGAAATCCCCCCGGAAGGCAGTAGGTTGATTTCAGCCCAGGAGCTGGACCTCCAGGTCCGTTCCATGGCCACCCTGACCCTGGCTGAAATTCAGGTAGGGGATATACTCACCTACTCCGAAACCCTGGCCCTCTACAATGCCCAGCAGCAGTTTTTGCGCAAAGTCCGGGGCCTCAGCTACATCCTGCCTGGATTAGGCCATTTCCCCCAGGGTTCGATCCTTGAGGGCAGTTTCTTTTTAGCCGGCGATCTGGCCATTACCGCAGGCATCCTCCTGGTAACCCATGCCCTGCTGCCTGCCTCGGTACAGTATCCCGCCCTGGATTATTTCCAGTCACCCTACTCCACCGTTAAAACAGCCTGGGAAAACCTAACCTTGGTAAGCATACTGCCGTCGGCAGGCTTCCTTGCCGCGGGATCCATCGCCCAGTGGTTTTACCGGAGTTGGGCAGCGAACCGGGCACAGAGCATCGCCCGGCAGCGGATCGCTGAGGGAGAACAAACCTTTACCGTCCGCCCCATGGTTGATCTATCCCGGGGCCTTTTCATGGGGCTTTCAGTGCATCATGAGAGCGGGAACTAGGACAGACATACCAAGGTTTTCCAAAACGGCTGGGTGATTTTGGGATGCGCGGTGGCGGGAACACCCGCCCGCTCCCCCGGGTCGCTTCCCAACCTCGGACAGCTGGCAGCCATCACTGCGGATACCCGCCGCCTCGCTAGACGAGGCCGGACATAAAACTTGCCAACACATCCAGGGCCGCCTTATTATTCCCTCCTTCAGGAATAATAAGATCAGCGAAGGCCTTGGTAGGCTCAGTAAACTCGTAGTGACCCGGACGTACCACATCCATGTACTGGGAAATAACCGATTCCATAGTACGGCCGCGTTCGATCATATCCCGTTGAAGTCGGCGGATAAACCGGATGTCATCCGGGGTATCCACGTAGATTTTTAGGTCCATGAGCTCCCGCACCGCCTTCTCAAAATAGATCATGATGCCTTCCACCACCACAATCGGTTTCGGTTCAACGGTCACCCGCTCTTCCCTGCGACGGTGGTGAACAAAATCATACATAGGCATCTGGATTGGCTTACCCTGTTTCAGAGTCTTGAGTTGCTCCACCAGAAGCTCGGTATCAAAGGCGGAGGGATGGTCAAAGTTGAAGGCAGTAATGTTTGTATTGCTGATATACTCAGCGGAGCGGTAGTAGTTATCCTGGGGAATACATACAAAATCAGGAAGCACCTCGCCGATTTTACGAACAATCGTCGTCTTTCCCGAACCCGAGCCGCCGCCGATTCCGATTATTTTTACCTGATCCATATGGGAAATCAGTATATACTAGGCCATCCATGAATGTACAGATTTTTACCCAACATGCTGGCACCTGCCCCTACCTTCCCCGCCGGCAGTGGCATATTCATCGATTTGAAGCCCCATCCATCCCCGAAGGCTACTATGAGCAGCTGATCTCCAGAGGTTGGCGCCGTAACAGCACCATACTGTACCAAAATTGCTGCCCTACCTGTGCCAGATGCATTCCCCTACGGGTGTCCTCCCCGGACTACAGGCCCTCCAAAAGCCAGCGCCGGGTCATCCGGCGCAACACCGACCTCTCGGTATCCATCCGGCGACCCGAATACCGGGATGAGCACTTTGATCTGTACTGGCGCTACCAGCAAAACCGCCATCCCGGGGATTACCAGACCAGCCTGCCCCTCTCGGAGGAAGAGCAGGCCTTTAAAGAATTCTTCTGCACCTCCAACATAGACACAATTTGGATGGAATATCGAAATCCCCAGGGCCGGCTTCTGGGCCTGGGCCTGGTAGACCTGCTGCCCCGGAGCCTTTCCAGTGTGTACTTCATCTTTGAACCCCAGGAAGGGCGCAGAAGCCTGGGAACCTTTTCAATTATTTCGGAGATCCTCACGGCCCGCAACCTTGAGAAACCCTGGCATCACCTTGGCTTCTGGGTTCCCGGAAGCCCGAAAATGGAATACAAGGCCGAGTTTCTACCCCATCAGGTCCTTGGTCCCGGAGGCTGGCAATGGCGGCATAAAAAAACGGACCCGGTACCTCTGCCCCGGATCCGCAATGAGGTTTCCCTCCAATAATCAATCTACGTCAAAGCATCTAAATCCCTGAAAGGGCCTGTTCGATATCAGCAATAATATCATCCACATGCTCAATACCGATGGATAGCCGCACAAGCTCCGGCCCGATACCGGCCTCAACCTGCTGCTCAGGGGACATTTGACTGTGGGTCGTACTGGCCGGATGGATCGCCAGGCTCTTGGCATCCCCCACATTGGCCACCAAACTGAAGAGCTTCAGTGAATTGATGAAGGTTTCGCCGCCTTCACGCCCTGAGGTAACCCCGAAAACCACCATCCCCCCGTACCCGGGTTTCAGGTATTTCTTCGCGTTCCCCGCGGTTTCGCTATCATCCAATCCGGGATAACTCACCCAGGACACCTTTTTATGTCCCTTCAGATACTTCGCCACCTTCAAGGCATTCTCGCTGTGGCGCTCCATGCGGAGATGCAGGGTCTCCAGCCCCTGGAGGAAAAGCCACGCGTTATCTGGGGTTATGGCCGCTCCCAGATTCCGCAGGGGAACAAGACGCATTCTCATAATGTAGGCTACGGGACCCAAATCACCCAGATCATGGGCATACCGCAGACCGTGGTAGCTGCCGTCGGGCTCGTTCATGGTTACGAACTTCGGGTCCTTCCAGTCAAAGGTGCCTGAATCCACCACAATCCCCCCAAGACCCGTACCATGGCCGCCGATCCACTTGGTAAGGCTGTGTACCACGATATCCGCCCCAAACTCGATGGGCCGGCAGAGATAGGGTGTGGCAAAGGTATTGTCCACAATCAGAGGCACCCCGGCCTCATGGGCAACCTTGCTGATTCCCTGCAAATCCGGCACCTTCAGGGTAGGATTATCGATGGTCTCAAAAAACACAGCGCGGGTCTTCGGATTGATAGCCGCCTTCAATTCATCCAGATTCAGGGGATCAACAAACCGCACGGTAATACCGTAGCTGGGCAGAATGTCGTTAAACATCGTATAGGTGCCCCCGTAGAGATTACGGGAAGAAACCACCTCGTCTCCCGCTACTGCAATATTAATAATGGAGTAAAAAATCGCGCTGGTTCCCGAAGCCAGGGCCAGAGCCGCCGCTCCGCCTTCCAGGGCCGCCACCCGCTTCTCCAGAATATCCTGGGTGGGATTCATAAGCCGGGTGTAGATAAACCCCAGCTCTTTCAGGTGAAAAAGATTCGAGGCATGCTCGGAATCCCGGAAATTAAAGGCTGTACTTCTGGAAATCGGAACCGCGCGGCTGGGATTTTCCTGCCCCGGTTCATAGCCCTCGTGAACTGCCTGTGTCTCAAAATGTGTGCTGCCCATGGCATCCTCCTTATTTATGTCCATGCTTGTGTCCATACATGCGCCCCTTCCCAAGCCGGCCGACCTCGAAGGGCTGGTTTCATTACCTACTCAAACAACCAGGTGCTCAGGTACCGCTCCCCGGTGTCGCAAATCAGGGTAACGATGGTCTTACCCGCGAATTCCTTCCGCTTGGCAAGCTCCAGCGCGGCCCAGACATTCGCTCCGGCGGAAATCCCCCCCAGAACCCCTTCAACCCGGGCCAAACTCCTGCTGGTCTCTCCGGCTTGAACCGCAGAAACCTGAATTACCTCATCGTACAGGGATGTATCCAATACCTGGGGTACAAACCCCGCACCGATACCCTGGATCTTGTGGGGACCGGGGCTGCCGCCGGACAATACCGGGGATGAATCCGGCTCCACCGCCACGATCCGAATCTCCGGGTTCAATTCCCTCAGTCGTCCCCCTGCTCCTGTGAGGGTTCCCCCGGTACCTACCCCCGAAACAAAGGCATCAACCTGTCCCTGGGTATCCCGCCAAATCTCTTCCGCCGTGGTTTTCCGATGCACCAAGGGATTGGCCTGGTTCTCAAACTGCCGCGCCATAAACGCCCCGGGGGTCGACTCCACAATCTCCCTGGCCCGCCTGACCGCACCGTTCATCCCCTCTCCACCGGGGGTCAGCTCCAGCTCGGCCCCGAAGGTCTTCAGCAAACGCCGGCGCTCTATGCTCATGGTCTCAGGCATTGTCAGGACTACCCGGTAGCCCTTCACCGCACCGATATACGCCAGGGCGATTCCCGTATTTCCGCTGGTGGCTTCCACAATGGTAGCACCCGGCCCGAGAACCCCTTCCTTCTCAGCCTGTTCAATAATACTCAGCCCGATCCGATCCTTCACACTAGAGAGTGGGTTGTAGGACTCCAGCTTCACCAACACCCGGGCATCCAGGCCTTGGGTCATCCCCCGGAGCTCCAGGAGGGGTGTATTTCCCACCAGATCTAAAATTGAAGTATATAATGCCATTTCCCTCTCCTTGTTCCTAAACTTAATATAGTCGCTTGAGTTTGTCCAGTTAAATGGGGCTCAAATGTTAGTTTTCTAATATGGTGATTTCAACGCGCCTGTTCATCCTACGCCCTTCCTCGGTACGGTTGTCCCCTAGGGGATCCGCCGCCCCCAATCCTTGATACATCATCTGATCCTGCTTCCGTGCCCCCAAATCCAAAAGGAACTGACCAACCGCCCGGGCCCTGGCCTGGGAAAGCTCAAGCCTGCCGGCCTCTGTTCCGGCGAGGGCCGTATGACCTGTTACCAAAATATCCCGGTCGGGAAAACTCTGAAGAATTCGGGCGATCTTCTCCAGCTTCAGTGCCTCGGTTTCGGCTAACCGGGCGCTATCCGCACTGAACTGAATATTCTCCATCACAATGGAAATACCGTCCTCCACATCCCGCACACCAACATCCTCCAGCCCAAGCTCCCGGGCCTGGTCCTCGATGCTCCGCCGTGCCTCAGCGCGGTCCAGGGGAGTGCTTTGAATCACCCGTGCCTGGGCATCCCCTCGGAAGGTCGCCCGGGATCCATCCGCCAGCACCAGGGTCAGCTCATAATCCTCCCGGTAAAAGACCGGCATACCCATCCGATTATCCCAATACAGTTCCTGGGAGCTGCTGCCGGTAACCAACTGGGGGTTGGTAGAGGGTATTCGGGGTAATCCGGTGGGATAGTAGATCCGGTAATCAATGAGAATCAAATCATACTCTACCCCGTCCAAGGCAGCCTTGCCCTGGTATCGATAACTCACGGGCATGGTAAATCGAAAGGGCCGGTCCAGATTGAATCCGCTTCGTAGATCATGAACCTCCCGCCCCGGCGCAGACCAGGTTTCTCCGGGCTGCACATCCCGCTGGGGAAACACCGGCACATCCTGAACGGTGGGCACGTAATACTCCTCCGGAACCTCCATGTATCCCAGGACATCACGGTAAAACTCCGCAGAGTAGGAGCGGTCGTACTCATACACTCCCTGGGCATGGTTGCTTTGAACCGAATTCTGGTATTCCAGGGAAAAGTTCGCTCCCCGGTCATCCAGGGCCTCTACCGCCACCTGTATCTTATTCAACTGAAAGGAGCTGTTCACCAGCTGGTCATCCAGTAACACCTCCTGATTTACCTCGGATAGCACCCGGTACTGCTGCCCTTCATAGGCGCGATACCTGAACACCTCCCCCGGTACCTGCCAGACCGTCACTGTAGTGAGTATCAGTATCAACCCTATCCGCTTCATGGGATTCCTCCTGGCCGAACAACGATTTCCGACGCTGCCGGTCCCCCTACGGGTAATGTATTGCGCAAAAGGTTGTAAACGACACCGGATATAGCGGGGTGACCTATGAATCCACCCATGGGTGGTGTCGCCGGGGTGCAAAGTTACAACCTTTTGCGTACTAGTAAGGGTAACCCATCCCAGGGGCCGGGGAAAGAGGATTTCTTGACAAAGCCTTAGTGCAAGGCTATGGTATTTTTTGAATCGCGCGAGGACAGTTGCGCCAATACTGCCGGTACCCCCGGTACTTGGGCCCCGTGGCCCATGGTAACCACCCGGTCCCGGCAACAATGAGGAGGTATCACCAAGGTTAGGATTATATGCAATAGGTTTTGATTTACTATCATTTCATTCGTTTTGAACTGTAGCCCGGTGCATCGTTGCACTAGCCCGATGGATCCTGGGCGCCGGAACCCTGACAACCGCATCCCCTCCCGGAGGCAGCTGCCCAAGAGGACGATGCCATTTTTCGAGCCATCAGCTCTTACAGGGACTTATTCCGCATTTGAACAGCCGGAATGCTGTGCAGTACAGTTTATAGAATCACATTCAGCCGGTTCAGACCAATACAACCCTGAGCACCAGGCTTATTCACAGGAGATTTTACATGAGCAAGAACGCATCCATTAACGAAGATGCCTTACAGGCCCAGTTAGAGGGCATAATCCGGGATATCCAAGAAAACGAAGATCCCGAAGAAATGAACGCCTATCGGGCAGCATTTCGAAAAAACGTTTCTTTTTTTAACCGCAGCTATGTGGCTGCATACCTACTGAAGTATGCCAAGGGTCAACGCCCCTCACCCCGCAAGAGTACCCGGACAGACCTGGTCACCCTTTTTGTGGGCATCGGGAAGAGCCGGCGGGTATTCCCCCGGGATCTGGTAGGACTCATCCTTGAACACTGCGGAGGCAACAAGGATGACATCGGGAATATCAAAATCCTTGATAACTACTCCTTCGTAGATATAGCGCCCCAGTACGCTGAAGAGATCATTGCCGCGTTGAACGGAACGTCCTACCGAGGGCGCAACCTCAATGTTAATTACGCTAAGAAGAAAGACTAGGAACCCCACGAGAATCTGCCCCGAGAAGCACACCACCACAATGGGGTGACTGCCCTGGGGGCGCCCGGACAGCCGGTCAATCCCAGGTTGGGTCCAACCCTAGGATTGCCGGGTGCTCCGGTAATCCTAGGCCGGACTATTCAGGCGGAACCCGCCGCGCTGCCCGGCCCTATTCGCCATACCGGGCAAGGGTGAAGCGCTCCCGGATTATCCGAGAACCTTCAGGGTCTGCCACAGAATCCACACCACCAGAGCCTCATTCAGCGCCAAGCCAATCAAAAAATACAGGATACCCAGGGTCTCCTTCCGTTCCGCAGCAACCTGACAGCCCTGCAGCAGGGCTAACGGCTTGCCGGGGATACATACCCGTTCAACCATGGGATCACTATGCCGATGACCCCGGAGATCCTCATCCCTTGGTTCAAAGACCAGCCCCCAATAATCCTCGCCCCCGGATTCCGGGACCACAATACTGCTCTGGCGGACTTGGTAGCCCTGTTCGACCAGACCCGGCAATTCCTCCTGGGTTATCCGCCGGACCCGGTACATCCGGCCCTGGCCTGTCAGCTGCCTAAAAAAATCATCGTCCCCGGCCGACTCCAGCATCCCCCTCAGGCCCCTGGACCCGGTCTGAAAATCCGGGTAGAAGGTAACCACCGGAAGTGCGATAACATCACGTTCGGCCCGCAGTAGGCGCCCCTGATTCCAGTATCGCCGGTAAAGGAAGTAGAAAATAAGTCCCGGGGGAAAAAGCGGGAGGATAGGAACCAAGGATCCGGAAAGACTCACCGCCAGCCAAAACCGCTGAATTTGCAGCCCGCTCAAGGACAAACTCAGCAAAAGGTAGAGGAGCGCCCCGACCAGAAGGGACGCAGGGGTCATCTTATTCCAGAATTCGTTTCGCTGCCTGGCACTCCATACGGACCAGTAGAGGAAATTCTGGGGCTCCTCCTCAAAAAGCACCACCGTCATGGGATTATCCGGGGTGTTTTTGAAACACAGCCGGCCGTTTTTCTGAATCGAAAGGGTACCGAAAACGAAAAACAGCGATCCCTCTGCCAGGCTGCTGATGGACGACCAGCTCATACTCTTCGGAGCCGACCCCTCCTCCGGGGAACCGTCCGCCAGGGGGTGGCCGGAGAGAACCGCGATGTCCGTATCCTCAATGACCACGGGAATGCGCATCTGTCCGCCCTCAAGCCAGATGATACCCTCTCCCTCTATCGCCTCAAGGCGTCCGAAAAACCTGCACCGGCTTCCAGGCTCCACAGTATCCAGATGTTCCAAGGAGAGCAGGGGAAAAGACCGGGAGGAGAGTATAGCCTGCCTAAAGAGCCGCCACCGCCTGCGGACCCTCAGGGCTCCGTAACCGGGGATGAGCACATAAAATACTATAGTAATAGAAAATAAGGCTAACAGTACAATCATTGTTTTTCTTGTATAAGCATAGATTTATCCGTATGCTATAGCCATGGTTGAACGACTTATCATAGGCCCAATGTATACTAACACATACATCGTTTCCATTGCTAAAAAAGAATGCATCGTCATTGATCCCGGCGCCGATCCGGGGTTTATTAAAGCGAGTTTAGACAAGATCAACATGACCCCTAAAGCAATCATCTTTACCCATGGCCACATTGATCACACCTCCGGAGCAAAGGCCCTGCAGCGGGCGTACAAGGAAAAAGAACCCAACCTCCTGGTATGGATGCATGAGGCTGATTTTCCCTTCCTTGATCCCGACAATAGTCAGCGCGATCAATTAAACCGCCTCTTTCTCCCGGGAGATAACCCCGAGGCTGACAGGGTCTTCGAGGATCTGTACCAGGATCTCCCCCATATAGACAGCTTTCTTTCCCATGGCGATATAATCCCCGAAACCGATCTCCAAGTGATTCATACCCCGGGACACACTCCGGGGAGTATCTGTCTGTATTCAGAAGAACGCAGCGCTCTATTTACCGGAGACACCCTATTCTTCGATGCCATCGGCAGGTCGGATTTTCCCGGGGCCGATGAACAGGTCCTGATGGAGAGTATTCAGACCAAGCTCCTGGTGTTACCCCATGAAACCCGCATATTCCCCGGTCATGGACCGTTTTCGACCATCGAGCGTGAGTTGCGTGATAATCAGATGAAGACAGATCATGGAATGTTGTAGACCGGCCGGGCAGCCCGTTACGCTACCAGGTTGATCATTCCCGTAGAGAATCCGGTTCCCGATTGGGCAAAGGCGGTACCGAACTGTTGTTGGAGTTTTGGCAGCCCCGACTGAAGGGTGTTTTGCAGCTGCTGGGCATAGTCTGCGATCATGGCGTCCAGGGCCTCGTCCGAAAGCCCGCTGGACCGCTCTACCCCAAGATCATCGGCCTGATTGTTGCGTTGTTTGATCTGAGCCAGACGGTCGATGAGAGTATCCAACATCCGTGCTTTTGATATGGAATACCCCGGGGAGCCGGCCGGGGCAGGAACAGCTTCAATGTGCTTAAATTGGGCGTATACCGAGTAGTTCTGAACCGGTAGGGCGATTTTTCCCCCGGAGAATCGGGGACGCATCATCTGGGCTACCGAAAGACTTGAGGCATGGAGCTGTTTGAGTTCCTGTAATCCTTCCATACCATACTAATCGGTATAATGTTCCAGGAAAATTAGGATAGCAATGCGGATTTTGGCTTATTTATTGGGCCTTTTGCACACTTCACAAACAACATCGGCCAGATCGGCGCATCTGTTATAAAAACAACCGCCCCCTGAACAACTGGGTTGACAGGGGGCGATCATACTAGGGCCTGTACCGAGGTACCTACCGGTTTCTCCGGTCCAGCTCAGCCTGATACTCCATGGTATACAGGGCGTAGGGAATAGCCTCTAGGCGTTCCTTAGGAATAGGTTTGCCCGTCCCCAAGCAGAATCCGTATTTTCCGTTCTCAATGCGGGACAACGCCGCATCAATCAGTCGAAGCCGCTTCATATCCTGGGCGCTCAAAGCATTGAGAAGTTTCTTGTCGATATCCGAACTGGCTACATCTACCAGATCCTTGAGGTCATTGGAGGCGGCAATCTCCCGGAAGTCCTCGTCCTCGTGTATGAGATTCTCAATTATCTCCTGCTTCATCTCCAAAAGCTTCGTTTTCATCTGTTGTACAAAATCCTGATCCATTTGCACTCCTTTCGGGGTTCTGCCTCAAAAAAGCGGACAAACAGTGCAATAAAAGAACTAAAAAGTCAACATGTTGACAAAGCAATTTACATATCCTACTATGTGGCGGAAACTTACAGCACAAACATCTGTACAGTTAACACGCTAAGGAGGCCAAGTGGCTAAAGAAGAAGCAATTGAGGTAGACGGCATAGTTAAGGAATCTTTGCCGAACACAATGTTCCGTGTAGAGTTAAAGAACGGTCATGTTATCCTGACCCATCTCTCCGGAAAAATGAGAAAGCACTATATCAGAATTGTACCGGGAGACCGTGTTAAGGTTGCCCTCTCGCCCTACGACCTAACCAGGGGACGTATCATTTACCGCGAGCGCTAAGAGCCCCGCGGATTTTACTCACCAGACAACAAACCAAGGATCCCAACCCTATCACGTAGTAAAACAGGGTTCGGGCCCCTCATCTCCTCTGACGTTTCAGTATCACCCAGGTTGCGCCGCTGCCGCCCTCGCGCCGGGTGGCGTACCCCCTGGCTCCCGCAGCCTTCCAGGTCTCTAAAAATTGATGGAGCCATATGCGCAACACCCCGCCGTGGGTGGAGTGATTTCCCTTCCCGTGAATTATGAGAACCTTCCCCATACCCTGACTCTGACAGCGCCGTAGAAAGGCGCTCACCAGGCCTTCAGCCTCCTCCACCGTGAAACCGTGAAGATCCAGGGTATCCTCCACAGGCATGTCATCGGGGCGCAATGCTCTGCCTTCCCCGAGACGGTAATCGGCGTCCTTCGGGGTATCGGGCAGGTAGGAATCAAGGGCATCCTCAAACCTGGGGGCCTTCTTAGGAGGGTGTTTAGGGTGATTTGACTGTCCGCCCCCCATTCCACCCCCGGAGGCCTCGGAACGGAGCGGTTTCCGACGGCGCATGTGTTCCCAGGTTTCTAAAATCTCATCAAAATTACTGCTGGACATCTACTTCTCCAAGCCAATCAGCTGCTGGGTTTGCATCCATCCCGAAAGCCCGTAGGAGGTCTCCAGGAGGACGTAGGTACCCGAGGTCGTTTTATACCGCACCGAGGTTCCCCCGGGCAGGGCCAGCCAATCGGCAGCCCCCTCTTCGGGAATCTTTTTCAGAATCCCCTGGGGCCCCCGTACAATTGCCATGTCTTCGGTAATTCCCCGGTCGTACAATACAATCCCCGTAATAGACCCGGCCAAGACGACAAGTAATAGGGAGGTAACAACGGTCTTGATGGGATTTCCCCGAGCGAACCACAGGGGAATAAAGAGCAGAAGCAGCGACCCGCTAACCAACACCAGAATGAATAGACTGTCTCCCCGGGGAACCAGGGGAATGCTGTGTTGACGATCGAGCCCCGAGGTAGCCTGTAGAACCCGTAGCGACTCAATCAGTTCCTCATCTCGGGGAGACCGGCGCAGGGCCTGTCCTAGGTAGTACACCCCAAGATCCCGGGAGCCTAGGGCGGCCTGAATAACCCCCACATTATGGAGCACCCCGGGATTCTCAGGATACTGGGATTCCAGGAACTGGTAGAACTCCAGAGAGGCGGTATAATCACCCTCAAGAAAGGCCTGATGGGACTGTTCTAACCCGGCCTGATGCTCCAGGGCAATACCAGGCGCCATGGCCGCACCGCTTAGCAGGGCGATAAATACTGCCATGCCCGCTAGTACCTTCCCCGGTTTCGGTCGGACCCGGGGCTTTCGCCGCCGTGTCCGGAAACGTATCCCCACCCCTAGGAAGAGAAAGGGAATAAACACTAGGTAGGCCTCAGCACGCCGGTAGAGAAACAGGAGGTTGTATTCCATCACCCGTTCCGGCGGTAGCAATCGTAGCCCCTGCCGGTCCGTGCTCTCTGGTGAAACGACAACCGGGGTGATGTCCGCGGTTAACACCCGGGCAGGCAGCCCCTCAATCCGGGCCGACTGGGGATTGTACCAACCCATGGACGGAATCCGGACCTGCAGCCTCCCGGACTGGCCGGCCTGAATTTGGTACGTAATCTCCCGGTAGCCTCGATATCCAGCCTCATGGGGTGTCAACCGGAAGGTTTCATTGGAGCTTATAGCCTGAGACCCCTCAATTTGGGGCTCGGGAAGCTGAAGAAAGTTGAGATTGCCTGTTCCATCAAGCCGCAACCGAAGCACCGCCGTATCCCCTGGATTAAGACTTGGGGGACTTAGTTCGCTGGTCAGACTGAAACTTCCCACAGCACCCCCGGCTACCCCGTCCTCCGGAAGGCTCTCCGCCGTCAGGGTTACCCCGGGAGCCGCCACCCGGTTTCCGTCCACCAGGACCTGAGCTCCGGGAATGGTAATGCCGCCGCTCCGGGAGGGCGTAAGGATAAACCCCGCCATGGGAAACCGATGGAGGGTAATTCCCCCCAGGGTATTGCTCACAGCGGTTCCTAAACCGCTTACTTCTTCAAAGAGAGCCCCCTGGGGCTGAGAGAACTGAAGGCCCTCGGGCAGCCGGTATTCGGGCATCTTCCCCAGCATAAGGACTACACCGATGCTCTGCCCCTCTACCAGGGTCTGGGTGGGGACAACCCACTCCAACACTGGTGGAATGAATCCCTCACGATCCTGGGCTATACCGATCCGTTGACCCGAGAGGGAGTATTCCCGTCCCCCCCAGGTAATCTGCACTCCGGGAATATCCCACCAGCCTGGCCGGTCTGCCCTGAGGTACCAGGTTATCCCGGGTGAGGTTCCCCCGGTTACCTCAGGGCCGAAAATAAGACTTATCCCAGGGGGAAGCACCAGGGGGCCTACCACCGGTGCGTCTTGAACCGGAAGATTCTGGTCCGGCAATGGAACCTCCAGGGTAAAGCGCAGCCCGGTGCGCAGGGATTGGGGATTAATCTGGGAACTCAAGAGAATTCCAGAACCTTCCTGGGCATGGAGCAAACCTCCGATGCTGAGAAGGAGAATAAGGGTTACTACCAATCCAGAACCGAGGGATCGGACTCCACCTGTTGGGTGTTGAACCATACCTGTTCCTCCCTTCTCCGCAGATAATCAAAAATTCGCAAGGTGTTTCCCGAGGGTTCCTGTCCCTCCGGAAGGGCTCCCTGGTCCGCCTGTACCCCGCCGGACTGGCCGCCTGGCAGAGCCCTGAGCTTAATCGAGGTGAGTTCAAGATTTCGTTTTGCCGGAACGCTCTGGGGCTGAATTTTCAGGGCCTGGATGAACATATCCCGGGCCTCCCGGTACTGCCCCTGGGTGTAGTAATACACGCCCTTGTTAAAAAGGATCTTGAAAAGAAGCTCCGGGTCGGGGGTTACGGAAGCGGTCTGCCATAGATCCAAAGCCGGACCGAACTCCCCGAGGGCGTAATAGACATTCGCCAAATTATAGGCTACCGCCTCACCATCCTCGGGAATATCCAGGTTCTCCAGGTAGAGTACCGTTGCCACCTGGTAATCCCCTTGATCAAAGGCGTAGTTAGCCCGGAGGATATCCACCTGGGGCTGGGAGGCACTGCAACCGGTCAGAATAATTCCAAGGATCACCACCGTCAGGCCTCTCATAGGATCCTCCTGAACCGAAGGCTCACCGTCAGGATATACCCTAACAAAAAGATGAGGGAAACACCCATCATCAGGCTATGTCTGCTGATACGCTGAAGGCGGAAGCCCTCCATATTACGGGTTTGCTCAATACCCCGGATGTACTCGCTCATGCCTGCATATCCGGTGGTACCGTCAATGTGAATAAATCCGCTGTCACTCACCCCAGCCAGCTGTTTAAGAGCCTCGGTGTTCACCCTGGTTACCACCGGCTCCCCGGTCTGGGGGTGGAGCAGCGGCCCTGAATCTCCCAGGGGGATTGTACCGCCCTGGACGCTGCCCAGGGCAACGGCAAGCACCGGAATCCCCGAACGCTCCAACCGAGGCACCACCGCCTCCAGAGAACCGGTGAGGGATTCCCCATCGGTAAGCAGGATGATCACTCGGTGGCGGTTACTGCCCTGGGGAAAGGCGCCGACGGCTGCCTCCAGGGCGGTTTGAATGTTCGTGCCCGGACTGGAAAGCAGCCCCGGCCCCAGGTAGGAGAGAACATGCTCCATAGCATAGCCGTCCTCGGTCATAGGTATCATGGATAGGGGAGAACCGCTGAAGGCTAACAGGGCATACCGGGCGGATTGGAATTCCTGCACCAATCCCCGGACGATATCTCGGGCGACCTGCATTCTGCTGGGAGGCAGATCCTGGCTGAGCATACTCCTCGAAACATCCACGGCGAACACAAGGTCCAATTGACTACGGTCCTCCTCCACCGGCGCATCGCCCCAGCTGAGTCCCGATAGGCTCAGAATCCCCCCGGATACAAACAACAGCAAAAACACCGTGGAAATGAGCCACTTCACGAAGAATACATGGTTTGCCTCGGGGGCCGACCAAGCCCCCCCTATGCGCTCCAGATTTCGCCTGCTGCGTTGAAGGTGGACGATCTGAAGAATCCCCAGGGGAATAAGGATCAGAAACCACCACAGTGTCGAGGGATACAGGACACTCATACTAGGGCCCCCAAGATAAACCGGGGAAGGAGAATGCCTGCCATGACCAAGATCATACCAACCAGCATGATAGGCCGGTGGAGGGGTTCCTTACGCACCTGAATCCGGACCCGGGCATCCGAGCGCTCAAGACTGTCAATGGACTGAAACGCAGCCTCCAGAGCCCCCGAACTGGCTGCCTCAAAATATCGACCTCCGGTACTGCCGGCAAGCTCAGCCAGTAGACCGGGGTCAAAACTATCCTGGGCAATACCCCGGAAAATCCTTCCCGTCTGAGGGTCGGTGAACTCCAAGGGCACCTCCCTGGTGCTTCCGATCCCCACGGTGTACAGCCGGATCCCCTGCTCCTGACTGATCCCGGCAGCTGCCTCGGGGGTGATTTCACCGCTGTTATTCTCACCATCCGTCAGGAGGATAATAACCTTATCCTGGGCGGAAGATGGGTTCAGATGGAGATTAGCCAGGGCAAGACCCATTCCGATAGCCGTTCCATCACCCATCTCCCGTATATGGGTATCCTCCAGGGCCTGGTGAAACACCTGATAATCCGTGGTAGGAGGCACCTTGAGTCCTGCCTGGGTGCCGAAAACGGCTAACCCCACGGGGTCGTTCTGCCGACGCCGTACAAAATCCCGAATGGTCTGTTTGGCCGTTTGCAGCCGGGTGATACCGGGCTGATCCTGGGCTGCCATGCTGGGACTCACATCAAGAACAAACATAATATCCACCCCGCGGCTGAGAAATACCCGTTCCCGCTGAACCCGGACCGGGCCGGCCATGGCGATGATGAGCAGTACCGTACCAATCCAAAACAGGATGGTCATAAACCCGGAAAAAAACCGCTGGATGGTCATGGGGTTTGAAAACCCTCCCCCCCTCCAATTGGTGAAGGCAAAGGTTACCGTACCGCCCCGGCCCTTCCAAAGATGGCGGATATAGATTAGGGGGATTATAACCAGGATGAGCCCCAACCACCCCGGTGAATCTAGGGAAATCATATACCCTCACCCTCCCGGTGCTGTTGCTGGTCCTCCCGGCGACGCCGGCGTTCAAGAGTTTCCATACGCATAATAATCTGTTCTGCCTGATCAAGATGACTCATTCTTCCGGTAATAGTACTGGGAAGGTTGGCGAATTTCACCATGTCTCCATGGAGAAACATCCTGGTCAGGGCCTTCCTATCATCGGTGTTATGAACCAAGGAGTCGAAAACCTGCTCAAGCTCCCGGGTGGTAAGGGAAAATGCACTGATGGCAAAGCGAGAACCCAGATAGGCTCTGATCTCATCCAGCAGGCGAATGTAGAATTCACGGCCGTGCATACTATCCGCACTGCTGCGAAGCCCCCGGATATGACGGATGGCACGCCGAAAAGGCCTGCCCTCCCTATACACGGCGATAATCCGCTTCAATCCGAGGCGGCCCCACCGGAAAATGGTTAACCAGATTAGGGGGATTAATAGCACTGCCCCGGCTGCCATCACCAGGAAGGCCTGGGTACCGGGCAAAAGAACCTGATCCCTCGGCCCCTCGAGCTCCGCCCCCTCGGATTCCAGGCTGGAACTTACCGAGATACTCAACTCTTCCAGCACCAGGGGACCAAGGTTCAGCGCCGGCAAAGTCAGGGTACCGGTTTGATAGGCCACAAACCGTATCCGCAGCTCCCGGGCGTTACCCTGGTCGAGAAGCCTCATACTGAGAATCTCCCCCCAGGTGGCTCGGGGCAGCTCCTGGGGAACGGCGACCTCCTGAATCTGGGGCGACCGGATGGTGACCCGCAGTTCTACCTCATCTCCTACATAGTAGATGGGGGGAAGAAACAGCATATTGGAAAGGTTGTAATCCTGGGCCGTCAGGCCAGGGGCTGCACCCAAAAGAGCTGCAAGCAGGAATCCCCAAACAAGAAGCCGGGCTGCGGGGCTTCTCCTGCTCCGGGCCATCTCTCCGGTCATGCCCGCCCCCTGCGCCGCTGGAAGAATTGAAAGAGCTTAATAACCGGATCATCCCCGGCGGAAACCTCCAGGGGGCTAACGCCCTGACGGCGGCATTCCCTGAACCAGGCTTGGCGTTGATTTTGCCAATGCTCATGGTATGCCCGGCGGAAATGATGGTTTTTCCCCGAGGCGGTGATGGTCTTACCGGTTTCAGCATCCTGGAGGGTCACCAGACCGACCCGGGGGAACTCCTGTTCATCCGGACTGGCCAGGCGTATGGCGATAACATCGTGTCTGCGGGCGAGCAGACTCAGATCCTTCTGGTATCCGCTGGTTTTAAAGTCGGAAATGACGATGCAGATGCCCCGGCGTTTCAGGGCCTCGCTGGTGGTCCGCAAGGCCTGGGAGAGGTTCGAGCCCCTGCCCCGGGGCGTAAAGTCGATCATATCCTGGATGAGCCGGAAGGCATGGCGTTTCCCCTTCATGGGAGGAACCCAATGCTCTATCCGGTCGGAGAAGAACACACCGCCGACCTGGTCGTTGTTGTTCACCGCCGCAAAGGTGAAGATGGCAAAGAGGACCTCCATGATCTCTCGGAGGTTATGTGCCCCGGAAGCCTTGAGGACGCTGGGCGATACATCGGCAATTAAAAAAAGGACGAGTTCCCGCTCCTCCCGGAAGGTTTTTGTATACACCCCGTTCATCCGGCTGCTCACATTCCAATCTATCAATCGGGGATCATCCCCCTCGGAATACTCCCTCACCTCCGAGAATTCGATGCCCGGCCCCTTGAATACCGAGCGGTAATTCCCCGAGAGCAGGGTTTCCACCAACCGGTTGGAGACAAGTTCGAGATGTTTTATCCGGGCAAGGAGACGGGCAGCGTTCATTTACGGAACGGGAACGGCAGACAACAGGGCTTGAATAACATCATCGGATGTTAACTCATCGGACTCAGCCTCGTAGGACAGATTAATCCGGTGGCGCAAAACCGCCGGGGCCACGTACTTTACATCCTCGGGCACCACATAGGCACGCCCTTCCAGGAGGGCCTTCACCTTGCTGCACCTGAACAGGGCCAGGGTGGCCCGGGGGCTAGCCCCGTATTCGATATACCGGGAATACGCATTGATGGTCTGGCGGCTCTCCCGGCTGGCCGCCACAATAGCCACGATGTATTGCTCAATCCGCTCATCCACCGTCACCATGGCAGCAGTCTCCCGCAGCCGCCGGATATCAGCCTTGAGCAGCTGCCGGTTGAGGGTTACCTCCTGGGGATCCCCGACCCTGCGGAGAATCTCCAATTCTTCCTCCTGGGTTGGATACCGCACCCCGAGTTTCAGGATGAAGCGGTCAAGCTGGGCCTCGGGTAAGGGATAGGTACCCTCCTGCTCGATGGGGTTTTGGGTTGCCAGGACAAAGAAGGGTTCAGCCAGGGGGTAGGTATTGTCCCCGATGGTAACCTGGTGCTCTTCCATAGCCTCTAGCAGTGCCGACTGAACCTTCGCGGGAGCCCGGTTGATCTCATCAGCCAGGATGATATTGGAGAATACCGGTCCCTTTCGGGGAATAAACTCCCCGGTCTGGGGACGGTAGATCATGGTGCCCGTCAGATCTGCGGGCAGCAGATCCGGAGTAAATTGAATGCGTTTAAAACTTGCATCAATGACCTCTGCCATAGACCTGATAGCCAGGGTCTTCGCCAGACCCGGAACACCCTCCAGCAGCACATGCCCACCTGCCAGCAGGCCCATAAACATACCCTCAATCATCTTGGACTGGCCGATAATAACCCTGCCCATCTCATCCAGGGACCGGCGCACCTGATCCCTGGCCCTCTGCACCTGGGCCTCTACCTCTGCGCGGGTAACTTCCTTTGTTTCCATTTCCTGTCCTTTTTAACTGCGGTAATCAGCGTTCTCGTGTACGTACTCGTTACTCAGGTCCGATCCCAGCACCAGGGCCTTCGCATCTCCCTGGTGAAAATCCAGGGTGATTTCAACGGAACGATCATGCTCCGGATAGCCCTTCAGGCGCGGATTCATGGCCGCATCGGTATAGTAGTCCGCCAGGAGGGCTTCTTTTTTCTTGTCCAAGGTAAAGGAACCCCGGTCGAACACCGTCTGCCCCCCGATGGTAATAGTCAATTTACCGGCATCCACGGGCAAATCGTTGTTTCCCAGGTAATCCCCTGCGGCTCCAAGAATCCGGCCCACATTGGGATCGTTTCCGTAGATGGCTGTTTTCACCAAGGGGGAATTAATCACAGCCTTACCGATTCCCCTGGCTTCATCGAAACTCTTCCGGCCAAGCACCGTCAGCTTTATAACATGGCTGGTCCCCTCACCGTTACGCACAATATCCTCCGCCAGGGAAGAACAAAGCTCGCCCAGGGCCTTTTCCAGCTCATTTCTGCCGACCCGCCCCTTACAACCCGATCCCAGGAGCAGGCACATATCACTGGTACTTTGATCCCCGTCAACGGAAATACAATTAAACGTACGGTCGACTACCTGCTGGAGGACCTGCTGGCCTTCCTGGCGGTCAAACGCCACATCGGTTAGAAGGAAGATGAGCATGGTGCCCATATTCGGCTCAATCATGCCGGCACCCTTCGCCAATCCCACCAGGCTGCCATCACCCAGGGGAACCCGGCGTAGCTTCGGATAGCGATCGGTGGTCATCATTGCCTGGGCGACCGGGAGAAGCTGCTCCCCCTGCAGGCTGGCGGTAAGCTGGGGTAAGGCCTCTTCCATATCGGGGACCGGCAGAGACCATCCGATTATCCCCGTGGAAACGGGAAACACCGAGTGCTCCGGAAGCCCCGCCGCCGTGCACAGCCGATTACTGAGGTGCCGGGCATCCTCCACACCGGTCTTGGTACTGACATTGGCTATCTTATTATTAACCAACAAACCCGAGACCGGGCCGGCATCGGCGATACGCTGTCTCCCGATGATAACCGGCGCCCCCGGAAAGGCGTTGCGGGTGAACACCCCGGCTACGCTGTGGGTAGGCTGATCCAGGAGCACACAACCCATATTCATCCGGTAGGGCTCCTGGGTAGGTCGCTCGCTGGGGATAAAAGAAAGGGAGGCAGTCCCGGCCTTAAAACCTTCGGGCATGACTCCCCTTGTTTTCAATGCTTCCAGATAATCCTGCTCATGGTAGTTTGTCGACATGGTACCGTTATACCCCGAAAAATGGGCTTATTCAAGGATGGCTCTCTGTCATCCCGTCTTCCAGGTTTGGAGTGATTTTGATACTGTTACCCCTATGACCCTATCCGACCAACTCATCACCCTGGCTCATCAGCTCTCCCAAACGCTTTCAAACCTTAGCCCAAATCCTCCGGTAAGCCATATCTATAATCCCCTGGACTATGCCCGGGAGGCCTACAATACCTATCTCCGGCGCTTTGCCCGCCAGGAGGGTGTGATTCTGTTTATGGGCATGAACCCCGGCCCCGACGGCATGGCGCAAACAGGCATACCCTTCGGGGCTGTTAACCAGGTTACCCAATACCTCGGTATCACCGAAGGGGTTACCCCCCCCCGAGGGGAGCTGCTGCATCCTAAAAAGCCGGTGACCGCCTTCAAGACTACCAAGATAGAGCCCAGCGGGAACCGCCTCTGGGGATTGTTCCGGGAGCTATTTCCCGACCCCGCTGACTTTTTCAGAGAACACCTGGTCCTGAACTTCTGCCCCCTGTTGTTTCTGAATCAGCGGGGCGCCAATGTTCCGCCCGACAAGCTCCCGGCCCAGGACCGGGGCATAATAACCCCCTGCGATCAGACCATGGCCGAAACCATACGAATCCTGCGCCCCCGGGCCCTGGTGGGCATTGGCAACTGGGCATACCAACGCTTTGTGTCCATCAAGGAAAATTACAACCTGCCAACCCCCGGGGTACACAAGATCCTTCACCCCAGTCCGGCCAGTCCGGCGGCAAACCGGGGTTGGTACAGCCAAGCAGCCAAGGCCCTCTACGGGGACGGCCTCTGGCCCCGGGATTACTATATTCAGGCTCAATCCCTGGAAAACCGCATAAAAACCGGCAAATGATCTGAAAATCCCGTACCTAACCGCTGAATAAAGCCCTTGGGCCGACCCTCCCGGGTCAATAAAAACTCCGGTGCAAAGACCCCATACTCCTCGACCCGCAACCCCGGAGCCTCCCAGGCAGCCCGATTAACCAGAATATGATCAATCCCTTCCCAGGTTCCCTGGTAGAAGTAACTCCCCCCGGGCACCCCGGCCCAAAAGCTATACAACCCTAGGTGCCCGGCTTCGAGCCAAGCCTCGGGGCTCGGGTGCTCGGCCAGGAGCCGAAGCCCGGGAGAACCCCCGGGATAAACCAACCCCAGGGCAGTGGGATAGTCTGCTGTCAGTCCCTCGTTATAGACCTCGTTTAAATCCCCTGCCACCACCATAGCCACCCCAGGGTCTTCGGCCCATACCTCGGCCATACGCCCTGCCAGGGCCCGGGCAGCCGCCAACCGTCCCGGCTCGGTCTGCCGGGCACCGCCGCTCTTGCTCTTCCAATGACAGGCGAAAAGAACCATGGGCTCGTCCCGGAAGCGTAAACCGACCTCGAGGATGGAGCGGTAGCGGGTTCCATCCTGGGTTACCCCCAGGCTACGGTGATAGGAAACCGGCAGGCGGGTTACAACGGCGGTCTGAAGGGCTGACCAGGGATCCTGGGTGGTTAGATACCCGGTGTAACCCAAATCGTGAAGGTACAGCTCGTGGAGATCCTCCAGTACGTCGGGTCCCTCAATTTCATTGAGCACAACAACATCACCGGGCCTCCCCTCTTCGCCGTGGCCCGCCTGACCGGCCTCCCGGATGACCCGGGCCAGCCGGGACAATCTGGTTAGGTACGCCTTGCTATCCCAATGGGCTGAGGCGTAGAAATCGTCAAATTCATGTCCGTGGAATTCGTCATCAAAGAAGGTCTGGGTATTGTAGCTCACCAAAACCATATGATCCCCGGCCTGGCCTGCAACCCCCGGGGGAACACAGGAACTGAGAACGCTCCCTAACGCCATACCGGCAGCCAGACAAAGAACCCGGAAACCCCGACTGAGGAATCCCCCCGGGACGGAGGCGCTCCCCGCCCTTCCCGACCCGGTCCCTCGGAACCCATTACCGATTTCACCCTGCATGCACACACCGCCTTTCCAGACCGGCATCCAAGTCCGCCACGGTGGTTTGAACCATTTGAAGCACCATCCCACCGTGCTGTACGGTGGCGATCGGGCCCGGGACGCTCCGGAGCCTAGGTAAGGCTCGGGGCCGGGCCGTCGTATCAATGGGGCATTTCTCTTCGCCCAGCTCTGACATGGTACCGGGCTGAGCCGTGGCGCCTAACCGTGCCCAGGACGCTCCGGAGCCTAGGGATACTAGGAGTGCTGGTCTGTACCTATACAATCCATGATGATTCGGCGATCTGCTTCAAGGTCGGTAGAAACCGGCTGAAATTCCTGTCCTGTTATGAGTTGAAAGGTCTGGATGTAGCGCTGGGCGAGCTCCAGGATAACCTCCCGGGGAATAACCGGGGCCTCTCCGTCACCGGTAAACCCTTGCTCCATGAGCCATCGCCGGAGGAACTCCTTATCCAGAGACCGCCCGGGCTCCTGGGCGTACCAGTACCGGCTGGAATCCGGGGTATGAATCTCATCAACCAGGATCACCCGTCCCTGGGGGGTAATGCCGAACTCGTACTTGGTGTCCACCAAAATCAATCCCCGGTCGGCAGCGGTGTTCTGCCCGAAGGCGAATAGCGTCAGGGCGTACTCCTCCACGGTCTGCCAAACCTCGGGATCCACCAGTCCACGGTCAAGAATCTCCTGACGGGAAATGGGCTGGTCATGGTCGCCCTGGTCGGCCTTGGTTGAGGGGGTGATAAGGGGTGATTCGAATGCCTGGTTCTCTTCCAACCCCCGGGGGAGCCGGATTCCGGAAATTGCCCTGCCCGCCTGGTAGTCCCGCCACGCGCTGCCAGTCAGGTACCCCCGGACGATTACCTCCACGGGCAGCACCCGGGCCTTGGTTACCAGGGCAGCCCGGCCGCCTACAGGGCGAATCAAGTGATTGGGCACCAGCTGGGCCGTCTCCTGGAGCCAGTACAGGGCGAGGCGGTTTAGGACCTCCCCCTTCAGGGGCACCGAACCCAGTACCCGGTCAAAGGCTGATATCCGATCGCTGGTTATCAGCAAGAGCTGATCCCCCAGGTCTACCACATCTCGCACCTTGCCCCGGTACACCTTCCGGCCTTCCAGGGCAATCCCTGCATCCTCCAGGGAGGTGAACTCCTGCCCCTGGTACTGTTGTAACTCTTCCGGCCTCATCCGGCCACCTCCCGCGCTTGGTCTGGCTCTACCATAGCACAGGGCCCGGGGGCGCATCTATTCTATCAGCCCCCCGGAATCAGACTTCAGGGCCGTTAAAAGAGCCCGACCCGCACACCGAAGGTAATCTTCGGTACGATCTTGGGATCCACATCCGAGGGTACGAACCAGACCTCGGGCTCGGTGTAGAAGCTGTAGGTGTTGAAGGCTGCCAGATCCTCGATATTGATCCGGGGGAACTCGATCTGGGCAACGATGGCGCTGAGCACCACGCCGTCAATGGTCTTAACATCCACCCCGGTGTCGAATTCGATGGGATTGTAGAGACTGATGTAGCTGAAATCCGCTCCCACCGCGATGTTCATACTCAGCCAGGTCCAGTCGGGTCCGAAGATGGCACTAAAGGGTATGCTGGCAATGTTTGCCAGAAGTTTACCCCCGATGAAGTATCCGGACATCCGGGCAGGCTCGCCCCCCACCTGTTCAGGGCCGACACCGAAATGGGCTTGAAGCTTCACATTATCATCGAAGAAGGTCAGGCCCAGGCCGATTTTCCAGTAGGTCAGCCCCATAAAATCAGCATCGATATACATACCCTGAATAAACTCCGGTACCGAATACCCGGCCTTGTCTCCGGGCCGCAGATTGATCTGGAGATCGTCTATACCGAAATCATCGTAGGCCGTACCTTGGAATACCACCGAGTCATTGATCCGGGCCCCCTCCAAGGGACTGAGCAGGGCAATTTCCGGGGCTTCCTTATCGATGGTGTACAGGCTTCGGATTACCGCCGCCTCGCCGTTTCGGTACTCCGCCCGGAGAATGACCGCCAGAGGCCCGTTGGTCAGCTCGCCGGTTTCCACCCGGTACTTCCACTCATCCCGGGCCGGAAGACTGGTGAAGGTTTTTCCGTTATCTAGACTGATGCTCAGCCTGGAAAGCCGGGTCTGGTCGATGGCCTGGCGGTTTTCCCGGTTTTCGGGATCCAACCCATGGATGTACCCGGCGGTGCCCGATATAAAGGGCCGGTTGGAGAGCACATCGCCGCTCTGGTGACTGTCGATGGTAATGTACGGCCCCTGTTCCTGATAGAACAACCGGCGTTCGGGACTGGAAATCCGTTCCTCCGGGGTAGGCTCCACCACCGCCCGCAGACTCACCGGCCCGTTGGAGACCGTACCGCTTTCCATTTTGTAGGTAAAATACCCCCGGGGATCCACCTCCAGGGTGTCGGTAAAGCGGTCGTTCACGTAGAGCTGGGCACGGTTTACCGGAACGTTTCCGGTCACTCGGCCTTCCACAATCACCGGCCCATGCTGCACCTCCCCCTCCAGGGGATAGAGGATGTCCACCCGACTGGAGGTAACCTGGTCGGCCACCTGGAGATTTAAATCCACCAGAGACTCGTTCCCGGCCCCGTCCAGGGCGGTAAGCCGCAGATTGTACCAGCCCGGGGGGACATCCCCCAGGGGAATCTCATGCTGAAGGATTGGCTGGGTAGGCAGCTCGATAATCCGGGACTCGGCCTGGCCGTTGATGGGTTCCAGCAGAGCCGTAAGGGATTGAATTTCGATGTTATCGGTTACCCGGCCGCTCAGGGGGATGGCTCCGGCCAGCCTGGCTCCCTCAGCAGGTTGATCGATCTGCAGTACCGGCGGGGTGTTGTCCAGGGTTACCAGGGTAAAGTACTGGGCCGTTATACCGAAACGGTCGGTAGCGCTGACCTGGAGGCTGTAGGTGCCGTCAACAAAGATGCGGGTATCCAGCTGGTAGAGCCAATCCTGATCGATGGACGCCGGCTGGGTCGCCTGGGCTGCCTCTTCATCGGGGGAATCCGCGGATTGCGGGTCAACAGCAGGTTCCTCCCCGGACTGTTCGGATGGCGGGGCATGAGAATCACTGAGAAAATCATAGGGTGAAAGGGTCGTACGGTAAAAGGATGTACCGTTGTCCATGGAGACCTGGAGTTCCTCGACACCGTTTTGATCCCAGGTGCGGCCCACCAGATCCACCACACCCCGGCTGATATCGTCCACCCCTGGAGAATCCAGACTGATGCCCGGCTCCTGAAGGCTCACCGAGAAGGGCAGGTCAACGGTCTCCCCCTCCAGCCCGAAGCGGTCCACAGCGTAGACCTGGATCAGGTGCTCGTTATCCGAGAGGGTGCTCAGGGGAATCTCAATGCTGAAATTATTCTTTGTGGCCAGGGGACGGAACTCCCCGTCATCCAGGCGCCAGAAGATCTGATCCACACCGTCGTCATCGAATACCATTCCCGATATCTGCAGATCCTCAGTTATAACCGCATCAGCTTGGGGAATCTGAATCTGCACGCTGGGAAAGTCGGCCTCCAGATCCACCCGGGGTTTGGGGGTGTACACCGCGGAGTTCCCCGCCTGGTCGGTCACCCGGATGTGTAGGGTCTGATCGTTCTGGGTAAGCTGGGAGAAGTCTACTTCCACATCAACCGTGGGGCCCGGGGGCAGACTGGTATAGGTCTCGCCGTCCAGGCTGTATTCGACCTTCGTGATTCTACTCTGCTTGGAATCCGTGAGGATCCGGCCTGACACGGTGGTGCGGCCGTTGACCGCGGTGGTGGCCGGGGGGGTCAGCAGGCTGAACTGCGGGGCCGTCAGATCGATGAATACCGGGAGGTTCCGGACGCTTTCCCTGCCGTGCTCGTCCCTGCTGCGGACCGATAGAATCCGCCCCCCGGGCTCCAGGGTATTTACCGCCAGCTGGGAATTGTGGCTGGATTCCGGAAAATCCGCCATGGCCTGATCCACTGCGATCCCCGGCAAACTGCGCCAGGCACCGGGTGATTCGGCTTCCTGAGGTTTTTCCTTGGGCTGAATCAGGGGTTCCAACTCCAAGAACCGGTACTCCACAGCCTGGAGGGTGTGGGTGTCCCCGGAGGTCAATACCAGGGGAATGGGCTTATTGTGAATACTGGTCGGGCCCGGATTATCCAGGGTCAGGGATGGGCTGGCAAAATCCACGGTGACGGAGAAGGGCCCGATGGTCCGGGTTACGCCGTCCCGGGTGGTGATAATCAGCTCATGGCCCTCTTCGGTGCCCTCTGCCAGGGGTCGAAAATCCAGGGTATTGTTCCGGGTGCCGACCCGGAAGATTGCCGATTCCCGGGAAAGCTCGGCTGAGGCCAGGGGCCGGCCGGGTACGAAGGCACTGAATCCCTGGGGATCGGTGATCGTCAGCCGGGAGGCGCCGGTGATGGGCTGCCACTCCAGGTTCAAGCCGGGTACCGCCGGCACCCGGTCTTCCGGGCGGCTGAGGCCGGTGTAGGAGACCAGGGGGCCGGCCTGGGGAGCCAGAACCCGGGGTTCCCGGGAATCCGGGCCGAAGGCCGGGGATGAATCCCCGGTATCCAAGACCAGCAGGGTGGTTGAGCGGCGGCTTACCCAGCCGTCTTTTGTGACAACATGAATCGTAAGTTCATGAAGCCCGTAGGGCAGGTCCCTGGAGGAAATCCGGGCGGTAAGAGGAATCCTGCCCGATTCATCAGTCGATCCCTTGGAGAGACCCGTATACTCAGCTCCGTTGAGGGAATATTCGGCACTGGCGATCTCGGAGGCCGGCAGCCCCTGAAGGAAGGAACCAACCTCGGCAGTACTGCCCAGGCTCACCACAGGAAACTGGGTCAGGGACAAAACCGGGGCTCCCGAAAAGCCCGGCTGCGGATAGGGAACCGGGAGGGTTATCCGGGTTTCCCGCCCTGGCTCATTCTGCCGGTCTACAGCCCGGAGTCTGAGGGTCTGGGAGCCGGGCTCGAGACGGCCGAAGGTCAGCTGGTCTGGATACATGATGAAATCTTGGTAGTGGTTACGCTGGTCAAAACGCACCAGGGTCTGGAACTCACCATCCCCCATTGCCCCTTCCAGACGGGAGATTCCATCGAGATCCTTCACGATTCCAGCCAGGGCGTACCGCAGGTTGGATTGCTGTACTAGCTGATCCTCAGCAGCCTGGCCGTCGAAGACAGCCGAGGCCTGGGCCAGAACCTGAATTACAGCTTGGTCGTTCCTCCGGGTTTCGCCTTCGGCAAGAACCGGCAGGGGTTCGGGGGTAAGGGTGGTGATCCCCCGGACGAGCCGGGTGGTTCTGCCTGCGGAATCCATCGCTTCTACGATGAGACCGTAGTACTCCTTGGGGCGTTCCCCCAAATCGACGGAGGTCCGGAAGGACCAGAGTCCCGAGCCCCGGGGGCTCGCGGGAATATCGGTGAAGGTCTTTCCGTCATCCAGGGAGTAGCGGACCCTCTCGATCCGGAAGGAATCCCGGGCCTCACCGGCAATTGCCAGGGAGTTCCCGCTAATGAACTGGCCCGATGGAAGGGAGAGTTCCAGCCGGGGATTGGTCAAATCAACCTCCACACTGAAGGGAGGGGATTCAATGATTACCCCGTCCCGAAGCTCCGCCCGGATCCGTACCCCGCTTAGGGTTCCTTCAGCCTGGGGAGTAATCTGGAAAAGGGCTTGCTGGTTGCTTCGGCTTCCCACGGGCAGATTACGCGCCCCCTGGGTCAACCGGATGATGGAGGACTCATCAGCCCCGGGATTTTCAGTGTCAGCTCCGGTGGCGTCGTCCTGCCCTTCCTGACCGGGCAGAACCAAGGATACGGAAGCCTGGTCGGGCCCCTGGGGAAGTCCATCCATGCCGAACACCGTCCCGGTCAGGGGCCGCTGGGTTGAAAAACTCATGGTCGTACCGGAGAACCGTTCGTCGCTTATCACAATCCGGGGTTCGGATTCGTTCCGCCGGAGATCCTGAATGGTTAATAGGCCCTGGGCAGCCCCCGCGAGGGAAAACTCGTCCTGAACAAGGAGCTGGAAGGCGACCGAACCGTAGCCAAGCCCTTGGGGCAGCTCGGCCTCTACCTTGTACTGCTGTCCCTGGGGGCCCCGTTGTTCCGGGGGTATCTCGGTGATCCGGGCCTTGACCTCCACAGGCTGCCGGGCGAAATCCCCGGGATCGGCTCCCCTCTGGAGGGCCGCCTGGCCGGGTTGCAGAATCAGAAGCCCTTCCCGCAGGCGGGTCTCAGAGTGAACCAGGGCGGTAAGGGATGCCTTCCGCTGGGGATCGTAGGAGAGACCGGGCCGGTAGCTCGCCGGTTGCTGTTCCTGAGCATCCTGGTAGGTGAGGGTTTCGATGCTGACCTTGGGGGCCGGAGGCAACACGGTGAGCTCAAGCCGGCGGGGCAGACTCTGGTAGCCGAACTCATCGGTGCCCGTTAGGGTAACGGTCTTGTCTCCCGGAGGTACATCCGATAGGTCGATGGTGAACACCGGCCCGGCCGGAAGACTGCGGGATTCCTCCCAAAGCCCCTCGACCCTAACCGTGCTTCCGGGATGAACCCCGTCTAAGCGTCCGGAAATACTGGTATCCCGGCTTACCCGGAGGGATTCCTCCCCGGCGAAGCGGTAGGTGCCCTGCTGGGACGGTTCAGGCTGTACCGCCCTGCCGAGATCCCGGGTAGCGGCAGAGCCCGTCGAAAGAGACGGATCCGGACTTGGCATTACCGGTATCTCGAAGAGGCGAACCACGGGTCGGGCGCCTTCCCGGTCGTTGGTTACCCGGATTTCCGCACGGCTCTGATTACCGCTGGTATCCAGGGCATAAAATGGGACCGCAATGGTTTTAGAGGTCAGTTCCCGGGTATCCAGGGTGATGTTCCAGAAGGGGTTGCCGCTGGTAAGGGGAATTTCGATCTCCTGATCCTGCCACTCGTACCAGAAACGCTGGATTCCCATGGTGTCCCGGATAACCCCGTTGATAAAGAGGGTTCCGAAGGTTGCTTCATCCTGGCCGGGATTGAGAATGGTGATGTCCGGCGCCTTGTTATCCACAAAAAAGAGGAAGGGGTACCGGCCCTCGGCCCCGGTGGTATCCACCCCGCGGATCCAGTACACATGGGGACCGTCTTCCAACCGCCGGGTATCCACATCGAAACTGAAACTGTACTCACCGGTTTCACGGTCCCTCCGGAACCGCAGCCGCTCCATGTCAAACTCCTGGCGGTCCTCCTCCAGAGAGGCAGGAAGGGTGTCCGGGCTTTGGCCGTCTGATACCCGGGGTATTTCCAGCCAAATCTCCGAAAGTCCGTTGGCATCCACGGCGATTCCCTCAAATCGCACCCGGCCGGTCACCTGGGCGCCGTTCTCGTGACTGGAGACCCGCACCTCGGGATTCTGGGTGTCCAGGGTAAAGGTTCCGGTGATTTCATTGCCCGGAACACCGTAGATATCGGTGCTGCGGACCCGGATGGTATGTACGCCGTTTTCCAATTCTTCGGCGGGTATGGCAAAGCGCCAGTAATCGGTTCCCTGGGCGGTTTGGAATTCACCGTCATTCAGGGCCACCTCCACCCGACCGACCGCATCATCATCCACGGCAATTCCGATGATATTCACATCATCCCGCACCACCGATTCTTCCTCGGGATAGATGATCCGGGAAACGGGTAAATCCGAATCGGGGTCTATCTGCAGGTTGTAAGGACCTTCCACGAACTCGTTACCGGCATAGTCCCGGCCCCGGATAATGACGTTATAGGTTCCCGGTTTCTGTTCGGAAATGTCCAGCTCCCGGCGCCAGTTTTCTTGACCCTCCACGGGTACCCAACCCTCTTCGTTGGTTCCCCGGGCGGACAGAGGAATTCCTAATGCAGCAAGCATTATGAGTATCAAAGGTATGGTTCGCAGGATGCGTTGATGCATGAAAAATCTCCTCGATTCAATAAACTTGTTGGGTCATGGACCCCCGGGTGCCGGTCCGGAACCGGGCATGGTGAAACGGTCAAACGTCCTACCCGGGCAACTTCATCGGTCTGCCCGGGTTGATCCAGGGAACGGGACGATTTGAACATGTACCGCACTGCTTCCCCCCTCCCGGGGCTACAATAAGAAACAATGCTGTTTTTTACATGGGAGCTGTTTGCACTTCCCCGGATCCGACCATGCAAATGGCTCCTGGGATTTTTAGATGTAGGCATTCTTGCAAAAACCGTGCCAGAAGCAGAATACGCAATGGGTGAAAACGCATCTTGTTCTATCGTATGGCGTTAGAATCACCCTGCAAAAACCTGCCATGCATGAAGGGACTATGCAGGATGCATAAGGTCCCCGGGGAGCATAACCGGTTATGCATTTTGCATGTTTGCTTCCTAAGGAGTTGCCCGGGGCCGGTGGGCCGACATATAGTAGAGGGATGAATACCCGTGGCGGCCTGGCGGCTTTTGCATGGATTTTGGGGCTTATTTCACTCCTGACAGGATGTTCCCCCTCGGTACGCCCCCTGGAACATGAGGGGACTGTCGTTATTGAGGATGCACCTCTGCTTTCCGAATTCCGCAGCTTCCTTGAAGAGCACGGTTTTACCGCCGCCGAATCTGCCCCGGGTGCCGGGGCTGCCGACCTCGTGTTATGGACCGGGGCGATCCGGGATTACTCCCTTCTCCATGGGGACGCCCCGCCCGGTTCAGGTTCAGCCGGTTCGGATTCGACTATCACCGCCTCAGGCAACCCAGGCCTGACCGATCTCGGAGGCTTGAAGCAACGCTACATCCTGGGAAATCTCCGGGAAGAATACCCCGCCCCGACGGGCTCCGGGGACCAGACCCCGGATATCCCCGCCCTGACAGCCCGGCGGAACCGCCTCTATTCCCTGGACCATCCCGGAGCAGCCGATAACTTCCTCATTCCCTTGGGAGCCTACTCCTGGGGAGTTATGTACAATAGAGCGGCGTTCTCCGCTCTGAACCTTGAGGTGCCCCGCAGCCTGGAGGAGTTTGAATCTCTGCTGCTGGATCTCGCCCGGCGTCGGCCCATGGCCGGCTCCGGGAACAGTGATTTGTCGGCCCTGGAATACCCCGTGGCTCTGGGCTCCCAATTCGGCTGGCCGGCCATGGCATGGTTCAGCTACCTGGATATGCGCCTGAACGGCCCGGAGGCCCATGAGAAGCTGATCTTCGGACAGCGCAGATTGACCGAGGCGGGGGCAGTTCGAGCCTGGGAGACCCTGTTGGATTGGAGCCGGGCTGGGGTATTCGATCCCCGGGCCCAAGAGAAAACCTGGTCTCAGGCCTTGGCAGACCTTGAGGCAGGCCGGGGGCTGGTTATGCTGGCCGGGGGGTTCGCCTGGGATAGAGCCCGGCGGGATCTCCTCGGCTGGTTCCCCCTTCCCTACCCGGCAGAGGTCCAGAATGCCGCCCCTGAGCCCCGGGCCGAGCTTGGCCAAATCCTTTCCCTGGCAATTCCAGTCGGGGCGACCAACCCGGAAGCAGCCTTTTTAGCAGCATCCGCCTACGCCGAAGCCGGCAGCCCGGGCCTTGCAGGCTCCACCTATCGGGCATCCCCGACAGCCCCTGGAGATACAAACCCCGCTGCCGCCCTGAGCGCCGCCACCCTAACCCCTGGCACATTGGTATTGCCCTCCCCGGACCGATGGGTCGGTAATGCCTTCATCCAGCAGGGTTTCCCGGTCATTCGCAGGGCCATGGAACAGCCCCAGGACATATCCGCCGAAGCCCTCGCCGCGGAACTGGACCGACTCCTACCCCCAGCCCCGGCGGAAACCCAGCCCGAACAAGGAGCCGTTCAAAGCCATGAGTAAAAAACGCACCCGTTCCCGCACTTCCACCCGACCCGCCAAGCGGAAAGCCGCCCGAAAACACCGGCTTTCCCCGGAGCTCCGGCGAATTCTTGTAACCGGGGTCATCATCCTGTGCGGAGCCCTGGCAGTCACCGGGGGAACCCTGGGCATCCTCCGTGCCGTACGCCTGTCCCGGATCTACATTCAGCTGCCCCAGGGAGTGTCCCTGCCGAACACCCATGCAGAGCCGAAAAGCCAGGCAGATGCGGCCCCGGATGGAGCCAATCAAACCGGAATTCAACCTCCGGACAGCCCGGATCCCGTACAGAACCTGACCGAAACGCTCCTCACTCTGGTACCGGAAATCCGGGACTCCTACCGTACCACAGCCCCGGGCAGGGAGGATACGGACATCATCCTTCAGCAACACACCCCACGAACCCCCCGGGAAGCCCTGGCAGCCTTCGATCCATATCTGCTTTACACCGACAGCCGTCATCTGGGCAGCCCCTACCCCATCCCCCAAAACGCCACCCTGCAATCCTTCATGGAAACCCTCGCCGGCCGCTTCCCACCAAGCGATTCTGCCGGTGAAACCGCCCCCGTCCAGCCCCTGGTTGTCGCGGGGAACGTAGATCAAGACCTCTTAACCCTGGTTCTCTACATCAGTCAGGCCCTTCTTTCCCAGGGTGATTTCAATGCCCTGCTCTCCAGCCTCTCCCCGAGCCTCGAAGCCCAGCCCGGACGTACCTCCCCCGCCGTCCCTCCCCAGGAAACCGCCTCATCAGCCGCTGATTCCCCGGTGATCCTGCCGGAGCTCCTGCAACCGGCTCTTTCGTACCTCCGCGAGCTGATGTCCCGGGGCCTTCTTGCCTACAACTGGACCAACTGGGATCGCCTAGCCCTGGGCGCCGCTCTGGACCAGGGAACCGGCGCCGTCTTCTTTCTACCCCGCAGTCTGATGAAAGAAATACCGCCGGAGAACCGATTCTCCCTAACCCCCCAGCTGCCCCCCCCGGGCCAGGGCAAACTAAACTTCTCCCTCTTCGGCCGGGGCTTATCCATCCTGCCCGGACCCGGCCCCCGCAGCCAGGAAGCCGCCACCCTCCTAACAGCCGCCCGAGATCCGGCCTTCCAGGAACAACTAGAGCGCACCACCCCCTGGAGCCCGGTTCTTCGTGGTGAATCGGTGCTGAACCGCAGCCACCGAGATGTCGTCTCGTGGATATCCCGCGCCTCCGCCCTATACGTCCCGGAGGCCCGAAACCTAAGCCCGCTCATAGCGGAAATCCGTCGCCAACTGCGGTAAAATCCCCCTGTAGAAATCTTACACCCAGACACCCAAGGAGTTTCTATGCCAAGCAATCTCCTCCGTCCCCCGCCCTCGGTACTCCCCAAAAGCCGCATACGCGCACGGCTCATACCTACCCTAACCGGGCTCCTGTGTTCCGCCTGGATCATGTCCTGTGTCGTACCATCCATTCGGACCCCGGACTACACCGGTCCCCTGCGGGAATTCGAGTCGGGATTTGAATCCCAGGATGATTTCGAGGGTTTTTACATCGTTCCCCCCGGAGACTACCAAAGCTCCCATGAACTAAGCACCCAGGAAGTCTTTCAGGGCAGGTACAGCCACAAGGCTTGGATAACCGCTCCCAGAGCAGCCCACAACGATGGGCCGGCCTACCTGCCCCACCGAGCCTATCCAACCATTCAGCTGCACAAAACCTCTGAAGGCAGCTTCCGAACCCCCTGCCTTATAACCCTCTGGGTGTTTACCGATGTCGAACTCCAGCCCCGGGATGGCATCGATGACTGGCTCAGCCTGGTGACCCTAAGCCCAGATTCCAGCGACCTGTGGAGCCGCACCATCCTGGTAAACCTCACCACCGACGGCTACCTGCGCCTGGTTCATGTGCCCGCCCAAGGCCAACAACAACACCTATTCCAGGCCGGCCCCTCAACCCCGCCCCCTGGTGACCGCGACCTCCGCTTTCCCCAGGGACAGTGGGTCCGCCTGGATGTGTATCTCGACCTGGACCCCCAGGAGGGCTACGCCAAGGTATGGCAAGACGGGGCCTTGGTAAGCCACGCCCAGGTTTACGGGGGAAAAGGCGGCCTAGCCCAAGCCCACTTCGGACTCTACGCCGGGGCAGCCCTGTCGGCCGGTACGGTCTACAACGACGACCTAAGCATTCGGGAGGTCAGGGATGAGGTCCATGCCGGAGAGATTATGAAGTTTTAGCAAGGCGGCGGGTATTCATAGTTCCGAGGAACACTAAAGGCCTGTACTGGGTATTTTGAACACCCACAAGTTCTGGGAGTCACAGAACCAAGGTAGACATCCGGCAGTTATTCCTGCCGCATCGTTTTTGTAGTGCACAAAGAGTTGTAACCAACACCAGATATAGCGAGACAACCTATAAGTCCATCCTTGGGTGGTGTCGCCGGGGTACAATGTTACAACTTTTTGCGCACTATACATCGCTTTCGAAGGATTACTCTGGCATTCTAGGAGCCTGTGGAATATACAACCAAGAATATCTCGATCACCGGATGTTGTACGGACATAAAATTTACGCTCTGAATCAAACCATAACTTGACAACTTGACAAATAAGTAACACAATTTAATTATGAAAACATTGCCAGTCGGAGAATTTAAGACCCATTTCTCAGATATCCTGAAGGAAGTTCAATCCGGAGAAGAGGTCATAATTACGTATGGCCGGAATAAAAAAGGTGTTGCTGCATTAATTCCAATATCAGAATACAAGCAGCAAAATACAATAAAAATAGGACTATTGAAAGACCAACAATATTCAATCTCAGAAGACTTTGAAATGACAGAAGAAGAATTTATTGGTATATGAATTATTTACTCGATACGCATATTATTCTTTGGACATTGTTTGATCCAGGAAAATTATCTGAATCCATAAAAGAAATATTAGTAGATTCAGAAAAACAGAAATTTGTATCTGGAATAAATTTATGGGAAATTTCAATTAAATATTCGCTTGGAAAGCTGGATTTGGGGAATAAAAATCCAGATGAATTATTAATTACGATAAAGGATTCCGGATTTAGAATAACTGAAATCCCACATCAAATACTATCGGCGTATTATAAATTACCCAAAAAGGAGAACCATAAAGATCCCTTTGATCGAATGTTAATCTGGCAATCGATAGAATCTGGTTTTACACTTCTTTCGCATGATTCAAAATTGGAACAATATATTCCAAATGGCCTCACGCTCGTCACAAATAGAATTTAATAAAAATATATAATACTAAAAAATACTGATATACTGCCGTACAACAATCGCTTTGAGTGCTACTCACCTATTGTCATGAAAAATGCATTCCGCTTCGCGGGCATTTTTCACGCCAATTACGGCCCGCGCCTCAAGCGGATGTTATGACTCCGTATTGGAATCTATCCGTGGTGTAATGCAGCAATAACAGATAGTGTACCCCTATCGTACCACCCCAACAGGTAAGCAGGTTCTATCAGCCTTCCAGTGCAGGGGGGAACACATAAAACCCCGTGCCCGGAATCTTCGGACACGGGGATGAAGGTTTTTACATGACCGTTACAAGTGCCGCCTGTCAATCAAGCATCTTGGCGTACTCAATCCTATCGGCCAACCAGGCTACTACCGGCAGGTTGGTTGTTCCATCGTTGTACTGATCAATCATGGTCCGGTGGAATTGCTCGATCCCCGGTCGGGGGGTCTTAATTGTTGGTACCGATACAACCTCCCAATTACCGAGGAACTGGTCGTATTCATCGGCACCGGCCTGGAAGATATTCTGCTCAGCAGTCCGGGAATTCGCTGCCACCGGATAGGCCAACCTCATGGAGTTCGGAGTTCCCACATAGGAATCGGAGCTGTAGGAGATGTGGGGAAGTCCGTCGAGAATATGCAGGTTGGTCCGGGTTCCAACGGAGAAGTGAGAGTCAATCACCTGGGTCGTTACCGCTTTAGTTGTCCAGTTCACCGTTGCCAACTTCAAGGAGGTGTTCGCCGCGTCCTGGTATGCAATGTACAGATAGGTTGTTCCTCCCACCGTGCCCACACTGGTAGAGACGTGAGACCCGGTTAGGGGACTGGCGTCGATGGTCTGTTGCGTCCAGGTTCCGCCGCCGCTGAGATTATTTGCATCCCAAGCGTTACTTGAATACTGCATCTCCAGGGTACCGGCTCCTTCATCGAAGTACACCACTGCCATGTCACTGGCTCCGATCTTCACCATATCAAAGTGCTCGCTGCTGGCATTAGCGGTACCGGGGATGGTCTGAACCTGAGTTGCCCGGCCGGCATCGCTGGTAGGCTCCGCCAGATTCGAATTTGTTGCGCTTGATGCTCGAAACGACACAAATGATAAGGACTTTGCTGAAGGATGAGTATCATAGTATGACAGGTAAACGTTTGTATTATCATCCGGACCATCTACGATCAGTTTCGGATACTTAATTCTGTTGAGCTGGGTGCTCAGATAGTCAAGTCCCTGAATCTCAAAATGGTTCGTATTTGTACTACCATCCCCACCAAGAAGAGCGTTTCTAGCCCGGTCGCGGTTAATATAGAGGTATCCGATATCCCCGCCGCCAGCAAAGGCATCCTGAACCGAAGCAATCCAGTACACACCTCCCGGAGTACGGGCCAAGGCGGTATGCCGCTCAAACCATGCACCAGACCGAATAGCGGATGTATCATCCCCGGTGGTCCGATAGGTATATCCGGCGTTGTCGTTGGCATAGCTGAATATGGGCTGGTTGCCGTTCATAACCATGGAGGGATAGTAGAAGGTTTGGTCGTTGGTGCCTGACATGACCTCGGTGAGGTCCCATACCACAATCTCCCGGTCATCGGTCCACTGAAGAGACCGCGGATTTGTTGCCACAGCCTCGCTGTTATACTCCGCATTGAGATCGTTGAGATTATTCAAGCTCGGTATCCCGTTGACAAATACCGTAAGGAATCCTGATCCGGGCAGGTTCTTCTCCACATCTATGGAGGAGGTGCTGCCAGCCGAAGTTGTTAGTGCTCCAGCACCCGGTTGGGTATCAATGGCCGTATCTGAAACGTAGACCGAAGCGCCGGAAAGATTGAATCCCTCAATTCTGAAATCATCCCCCGCACTGTTTTCCAAGGAGTATGCACCCCTGGCTGTACGGATTACGGTCTCACTGAGGCCGCCCTGGCCGCTTGGGTTGTAGATTCGCGTGATGTACGGTACAGCATCCACATCGAGATAGCTGTTTGTTCCTACCGCACCGTCATTATCGGTATTGGTATCATATATCCGGAAGGTAACACGAACATCCTCATCTGCTTCGGTGGTTATGGCTGCGGTATTCCAACCGAATTGCCAATTAAGCACATGGCCGTCGGCCTGGGTTAGGAATTCGCTTCCAGGAACCACTTCAAAGCCCCAGATTATAGACTCATCGGTATCGGTTCCGAGCTCTTCAATTGAATTGCCCGCAGATTCAAGACCTGTTCCATTCCAAACCGCGATATTAAACTCAGCACCACCATTGAAATCGGGGATCTGGGCAGTAATCCGGCTGATCCGTTGATTGTCGTAGGCCCGCCCCAATAGAATCACCTTACCGCTGACATCAGCCTCCGCATCGGCACTGGCTGCGGAATACTGCACATAGCCGTGTTCTACCAAAGACACACCGCTTCCAGTGGTAACAACATTTTCCGACCACTCGTCCACATCTTCCTGGACCTTGGTATCATGCTCGGAGGCGTTGTCCCATCGCCGGCCCACAGGAGCCACTTCGATTTCTGCCGGTGTTTCATCCACATTATCCACATCCAGGTTCACCGTAATGGTATCCGAAAGCTCGTCGGTGCTGTCCAGGTCCTGGCTGGAGGTTGCATCAAACACCCGGATAGCCACGCTGGTGGAGTTGCTTAAAGGTTCGGACTCGGCCCAAGCAGAGGTATTGATTTCCAGAGATGCCGAGCCGGCCCCGATGGCGGTGTCGGTGTAATCCACCCGGTACACCGTACCGGTTCCGGTGCCTGCACCGGTTGCTGTGAATACCGTCCCGGGATTATTGCTGGCTGCACCGATTCCGGTAAAGTCGCTGGTACCCTGGCTGATAATCTCGTACATCTCGCCGTTCACCGTTGCGGTAGCATCCAGGGCTGCGCCGGGATGGCGGACCACGTAGTACAGCCGATTGTTGCCCCCGGTAACGTTGATCTGAACAAAGAGCAGATCGTTCCGGGCGGTGAAATTCGTCGAACCGTAGCCGGCGGTAATCACGGAGGTTTTCTCGCCCGCATCATCGGCGTCACCGTTGCCGTTCAGGTCTGTTCCCAGAACAACCCCGGTAATGGAGGGTTTATTATTGGCAATAAATGCGCCGGTGGTATCCTCGGCGGAGTTGCCCGAGAAGTCCTCGGCCCGGTAATGGAGGGTCACTGCCCCGTCCGCCACATCCTCGGAATTGAAGCTGGCACTCCAGTTGTAGGTTCCCCCGGAGATAGTCAGGTATTCAGGGAACCCGTCCTGGTCGCCTACCCCCACTGCACCGTCGTTACCCAACTCATTGCGGTTATCAATGATAATCCGGTAGTTCTCGAAGGTGGGATCATCCTCATCGTAGATCTCCGCCGGGGTAAAGGTAGCCACCGCACCGGTTCCGTTCTTCAACTGAATCAGATGGCCGTCAGCATTGGTCATGTAGACCACAATCCGGTCGATACCGCTGATAGTCCCGGTGTCCCGGACGGTTCCCTGCACCTCTGCCTGGGTTCCGATGATCTCCGTGGACCCGGTGTAACTCAGATCGCTGGGAGCAATATTATCCACATTAAAGGAAATGAGGTTTTGGTTGGTAAAGGGACTGGGAGATGTCACATCCTCGGCGCTGAGTTTCACGCTCATAGATCCCGCGCCGCCGTTGTACAGTCCCGCTGCTTGGGTGTTTATGGGGATTGTAACGCGGTAGCTGCCGGGATAGGCGGCCTGGTAGTCCGGATCGCCGGTTCCCAGGAGGTCTACGGTAATATCCGTACCGCCGTAGGGGTTGGCTGTGCTTGCAACCGTGGTGGTTCCAGCACCCGGAGGCAGTAAACCGCCGGGATTCTGGAAGATGGTTGTGTTCCCCAAGAGCGGTCCCTCATTGCTGAAGACGATCCTGTCGATGTCGGTTTCATCCCGGATGATGGCAGTGAGGGTTTCAATGCCGCCCACAGTGGATCCGCTTTCGATGCTCACATCCTCGATCTTCGGGAAATCCTTATTAAAGGTAACCTGGTATTCCACCTCGGCACCGTAGATACCGTCCCCGGGATTCTCTTTATAATCCTTGGCACGGACCTTAAAGGTGATGGTCCGGGTCGTATCTCCTCCGGTGGGATCGAACTCCCCGGCCTCGTTCAGCCGGACGTTCCAGCTGGTGGTGCCGTTTGCCAGGTACCACGCTACCCCGTCGCCGTCGGTTTCGTCCAGGGTGCCTTCCGACCAGGTATCGTTGGTGTAATCGCCGTCGTTATTAGCATCAATGGCGATCTGCACCTTCTCTACAAACTGGCTGTCAAAAGCCGATCCGAAAACCCGCACATAGCCGCCCACAGTGGATCCGTCTTCAGGAGAAAGGATGGATATCTCGGGCCGGTCCCGTTTGGGGTCGATGGTCAGGGTGTAACTGGTCAGGTAGGAGGTATTCCCCGGCTGGCCGTCCCCCGCCTTGTCGGTTGCCCGGACATAGAAGGTAAAGTCCCAAAGGTCGGTCCAGGTTTCACCGACATCTTCAATACCGTCTTCATTGGTATCGCCGGTGTTTACAGCATAGGTTGTATTGGCGTAGTCGTTGATATTCAGGAAGCTGAAACTCCAACTGGTGGTGCCCGGTACGGACGTCCAGGTGCTGTTCTCCAGATCCAAGGGATCAATCTGGTTTCCAAGGCCGACCGCCACAGCATCAACCCCGGCTCCCCCGGCATTATCCGCGGTGGTTCCGCCGATGGTCAGGGGCCCGAAGACTGCCGAACCATTGGCCGGAGAGGTAACAGAAATGGTAGGCGCGGTTTTGTCCACACTTATCTGCCGGCTGGCGATCCGGGTATTACCCACGGAGTCGGTGGCCTGAACATAGATAGTGTGGGGACCATTATTCAAATCACCCTGATTAAAGGTGTAAGTCCAGGTAGCCCAGTCGTCGGCATTACTATCGGGAATAACGGTAGTTCCGCCGGAGAAATCGTTATCGTTGACCTTCAGAAGCAGACCCGTCACGCCGGTCTCATCGCCGCTGGTTCCCTGGATGGTAAAGGTATTATTAGAAGACCAGGTAATGTTGGCACTCGGAGCCGTAAAGGCTACATCGGGATTCTGGGTGTCCAGCTGGAACTCAATCTTTCCGGAGTCGGTCCGGCTGTAATCCGATGCCGAGTAGTCCGATCCGTTATTATCGTCGCTGTCCACTGCGCGAACCCTGAGAGCCCGCAGGCCATTGCCGTTATCGGCAAGAATCACCCGCCAACCCAGACTGGTTCCGCCGTAACTCCCGCTGGTCAGGGTAACGGTCTCGCTTCGGTCGGGAGTCGCAGTCAGGTTACCCACATCCCAGGTGTCAACCACGATGCTTTGGATACCGTCATCATCGGTCACTGAACCGTTGATGGTCGTAGTGGTAATCGTTGAACTGCCGTCCAGAGCGATGGAATCCAGGGTTATAACCGGCTTATCGGTGCTCTGATCAATGGTAAAGCTCAAATCGTTGGTTGCTGTTCGATTCGCCAGGTCTGTTGCCCGGGCACGCAGGGTAAGGGTATACACCCCGCCGCCTTCATCGGCTGCGTAGCTGAGCAAGGTTGCATTCCGGGTATCAAGGTCGCTCACCGTCCATGTGCTGGTCCCCGAAAGGGTTCCTGTGGGCAGTGCTTTTTCGGTATTTCCGTCGTTTACATCCACCACAACCACATCCAAGGATTGCACACCGTAGTTATCGTCGCTGGTTCCGCTGACAGATATGATGTTGTTCTGGGTGGAACCCGAGCCGGGAGCGGTAAAGGCTGCCGATGGATCGGCGGTATCTACGAAGACACTGACAGTCGTAGTTCTGGTAGCGCTGGAATCATCCACTGCTTCCAGGGTGATTTTATAGGTTCCGCCTCCGAAGGATGTATCTATCGTCGTGCTGAATGGAACGCTGTCCACCCCGGTTCCGGGAAGGGCAGTCCATCCGGTTACCTGGGAACCGTTACGGTCTACCTTGTAGCGCAGGGTGTCGACGGTACCGGTATCGTCCACGGCGGTACCCGAGAGGGTAAAATCGCCGCTGTGATAGCTGTCCGGTGCCGGAGACAGGCCGGTAAACTCCGGTTCGTTGGTATCGAAGGTCAGGTTCAGGGTTACCGGATCCGAAAGGGTTCCATGCTCATCGTAGGCTTGGATCTGTACGAGCTTCGCTCCGTCGGTGGAGGCGGTGATGTTAAAACTGAAGCTCCGGACGGTGGCGCTTCCCCCGAGGGCCACATGCTGCCAGGGCCCGTAGCCCCCGACGGTTCCGTCTTCACTGAACCGGTACTGAACCTGGTCCGGGTCGGCGGTAATGCCGTCGTCATCCGTGGCTTCGCCCACGATGGTAACCGAAGGTGTGGTAACCGTGGTGCTGTCTGCCGGACTGGTGATACTTACCGCCGGTTTATCCGTGGCTTGGTTTACATTGAAGGTGAAGCGCTGGGTTTCCTCATTGCCGTTGCGGTCGACGGCGGTTACATCCACATACAGGGGCTGGCCGTCGGTGTAGGAGGTTGTATCAATCCCGCTGATCGTGAAGGATGATCCCACAGCTAGGGCTGAGGATGCTCCCTCGTTCAGCTGGTAACTGATGCTTGCAAGGTTTACCACATTCTGATCTTCCGTTACCGTCCCGCTCAGACTCATGGTGCCGTTGGCGGAGGCTGAACCTGCCCCGGCGTTAAATGATATAGAGGGAGCGGCAGAGGTAAAGGCGATGACCGGCGCAGTCTTATCCAGGTTGACCTCTTTGGTTACCTGGCGCAGATTTCCTGCCAGATCGGTCATATTGAAGCGGTAGTAATAGGTTCCCTCGGCCTGGGCTCCGATGGTCCGGGTCCAGCTCCAGGTTCCCGCGCCGCCGTCGAAGCTTGCGCTGCTCGGGCTGGCTGCGACGTAGTTCGCATCATCGGTACTGGATTCTACGCTGATATGGGAAAGTCCGCTGGTATCGGTGAAGGTGCCGCTGACGGTGAAATCACCATTACCATACAAGATGCCTGATCCGCCGTCAAAGCTGACCACCGGCGCGCCGGTATCCAACCCGAAGGCATGGGTGGTAATAGCGCCGTCGTTTCCGGCCTCATCCACGGCATATACGTGGAGATCCCGTTCACCCTGGGCAGCCACCGTCAGGGTCCGGCTCCACTGGGTTCCGCCGGATTCTAATGAGGCTTCCTGCCAGGCTGGATCGCCCTTAGCTGGGGCACCGGCGCCCCGGGCTGTTTCGGTTACATAGATGGTATCAATGCCGCTGCCGGTTCCGTCCGAGGCGGTTCCCTGGAATTCATAGGTTGCCCCGCTGATCCAGGATGCCGCGGTGGGCGAGGTAACAACCGGAGCTTCGGGATCGGTAGTATCAATGATTACCGTCCGTTCGAGCACGGTTTGCTTATCCGACGCATCGGTCAGGGTAAGGGTGTAGAGGTATTCTCCGTCGGACGCACCGCCGTTGGGCATATTACTAATGGAGAAACTGCTGTTGGTTCCTGTTTCATCCTGGTCTAGAACCGTGACGGCCCCACCGCCATCCTTGCTCTGGGTAACCGTCAGATTAGTCAGGGCATTGGTATCGGAAATGGTTCCCGAAATTGAGAAGGCAGCTGAGCGGAATACGTCTCCCCCCAGGGCAGTTTCGGTAATAACCGGGAAGTTCCGGTCAACCATTACATAGACCGGTCCCACTGTGGTGGTTGCCGTGGGCAATCCGGACTTTGCGTTCCCGGCGTCGCTGTCGCTGACCCGGAGATAGAACAGGGTTGTACCCTCGGCCAGCATCGCCGGCGAATACAGGTCATGGTTCAGGGTTACGGTTCTGCTGCTTGCAGGAGCAGTTCCGCCGTTGTAGTTAATTTCCTGCCATGATGCATTATCACCAATCGAAATCTCAGCACTACCGGCATTTACCAGATCGTCATCGGAAACGGTGATCCGTACCAGTCCGTTGGATTCAATCAGGTTCAGGTAGGATTCTTCCGGGGTATCGGCTGAGGAATCGATGGTTGTAAAGGTGATAACCGGGGCATCCGAGGCCTGATCCACCTCTAAATTCTGGGAAATAACAACCTCGTTGCCGGCTCGGTCTCGAGCCCTAAGGTAGAGCACAGAGATCGCCTCATCCGTCAAGGTCCGGTCAAAGGGTGCGGATCCGTTCACCGTTACATTGCCCGTAGTCTGGGTTGTATCGATGACAAACTCCGGAGAGGTCTTGCTTCCGGAGACCGTCAGGTATGCAGGTTCAGGGTCTCCCAGTTCGGGTACCAAGGCCCATTCCAGGGTATCCAGGGCGATGGCGTCGGCCACCGCAGCCCGGATGGTTATGATGCCGTTCACGGTGTTTGCACCGGTCACAGGCGTCAGAGAGGTGATCTCTGCTGTGGGATCTAGGGTGTCGATTCGAACGCTTCTGGTTTCGACATCAGTCTTGCCCACGGCATCCGTGGCAGTAATCGTGAAGATGTACTCACCATCCCCCAAGAAGGCATCGTCGCCGTTCCCCAAAACATTATCCGGGCCTGCATTCAATTGCAGGGTTACGCCGCTGTTCCACTGGGCTGCAGTGCCGTCCAAGATGGTTACCGCTGCTCCGCCGTCTTTGCTGTACCGTACTGTTACACCCGGGGCGCCGTTGCCGTCGGTGGCTGTACCGCTGAGAACGATATCGCTGTTCCGGTACACCAGACTTGCAGCAGTATTCCCCCCGGTTACTGCCAATACCGGATCAGCCAGGTCAACGATGAATTCCCGCTGTACGGCCGCACTGGTATTGCCCGCGTTGTCCGTAGACCGGATAGCGAAGGTCTGTGTCAGGGTATCGGTGAGTCCCGAGAGGGCTACCGACCAGCTGGTGGTTCCCGTAGCCGCCTGCCAGGTGCCGTCCAGGCCGTCGGTGGTGTCCAGGCTGTATTCCACACTGGCTATCCCCGAGCCTGACTCGGTTACCGTCCCGCTGACGGTGTAGGTCGCGCCGTTCACCTGGGTCGAGCCGTCTCCGTTCAGGTTATTCACTGCTACCACCGGATCGGCGGTGTCCACCACCACCGTCCGGGTGACGGTATGGGTCCTCCCCACATTATCGCTTCCGGTTATCGCGATGCTGTAGCTGCCGTCCCCGTCATCGATGGGCACAGCCTGGCTCCAACTGCCGTCTCCACTCGTGTAATTAAAGGCTCCCAGGGCGATATCATCGGTGTTCGGCCCGTCCACGGTTATGGCAATGGGACTTCCCGCCAACTGCAGGCTGTCGGTCACCGTTCCGTTTACGGTAAACCCGGCGTTCTTATACACCGTACCGTCATACTCTGCATCTACCGTTACTACCGGATCAGCCCGGTCCACGGTAAAGCTCCGGCTTCCCACCGGACTTACATTCCCCGCCCGGTCAATAGCCCGGACGTACAGGGTCCGGTTCCCCTGGCCAAGGCGGTGGTTCACGTTCGCTGCGCTCATACTGATGTCCACGGTCCTGAACCAACTGCTGGTTCCGCTCGCTGGACTCCAGTTGCTCTGATCAAAGCTGTATTCAACGGTCTGCAGACCGCTGCCGCCGTCAGCTGCCGTACCGCTGGATACCAGCTCGTTCACCTGGTAGGCACCGGCAAAGGCGTCAATCACCGGGGTATCAGGATCGGTTTCGTCGATCAGGAAGGTCCGGGTTTCGCTTTTTGTACGCCCGGCCACATCGGTAGCCGTAATGGTGTACACCCAGGTCCCGTCATCGCTGCCGTCATCCGGCAGGACTACCGTATAGCTGTAGCTGCCGCCGTCCGCGGCTATCTGGGCTGCACTCCGGCTGTATACCTGGGATGACGCACCGCCGTCCTTGGAGGCGGTTATAACCAGGGCTCCGGTGTCCTTCAGGGCGTTGGAATCGCTCACATCTCCGGTAAAGGTAAAGTCCCCGTTGGTTATTTCTTGGGCCGCACTGTAATTGTCCTCGCTTAGGGAGGGATCGGCGGTATCGTAATAGAAGTCGACCTGCTGGCTGGATTCGGGGTTAAGTCCGTCGGTGGCCCGGACGTACAGGGTCCGGTTCCCTTCTCCGCCGGTACTGAAGTCCACACCGGTTACGCTCCAGTTGAACCCTGACAGGGGTATGGTGGTCCAGGTGGCATTGTCGGTGGAGTATTCCAGACTGGTTACACCCTTGCCGCCGTTGTCGGTTACCTGACCGCGGATGGTGTAGCTTCCCGAGTCGATGAATTCCCCATCCACCGGGGCTGTTAGGGTCAAATCGGGTGATTCGGTGTCAATGACGATGTTCCGGGTGATGCTGGATGTTTTTCCTACCTCATCGGTGGCCAGAATGGTCACCTCGTAGGCTCCATCTCCGGCGGATACCGGCAGGGTTGTACTCCAGGTTCCGTCATCAGTGGTGTCGTTCAGCAGTTCTACTGAAGCTCCGCC